>CAZPXI010000185.1:0-5526 GCA_964590715.1 uncultured Desulfobulbus sp. | reverse complement strand
ATTTTTGCCTATGTTACCCTGATGGCCAACGCTGAAGAGAGCGATGAGCTTATTGCCGAGCTCCGTAAGCATGTACGGGCGGAAATCGGCCCCATTGCCACTCCCGAGGTGATTATGTGGGCTCCCGGCCTGCCCAAGACCCGATCCGGAAAGATCATGCGGCGTATTCTGCGTAAGATTGCCGCCAATGATTTTGAGGAATTCGGTGATACCTCAACCCTTGCTGATCCATCCGTTGTTGATCATCTGGTTAATGGAAAGAAGGAACTGGGTTGACGGCATGCTGGAGCATATGTGAGTAGTTACATGACAGGCAGGGAGCGAAAGTTCTCTGCCTGTTTTAATTTCGGATGCCGGCTATTGGGCTTCGTCTTTGAATTGTCCCGCTTTGACACCTGAAACCTAAAACCTGACACCTGCTAATTATGGCTGCTGATCAACATTTTGTCGCCCCGGAAGTGGTTCTTGATTTTTTGTCGGCAATGATGCCTTTTGATGAGCTTGATGATGACGTTCTGCATGAGGTGGCCCGCCATATACGGGTGGATTTTTTCCCCAAGGGTACGCGCCTGCTGACTGCGGGAGAAACGGAACTCACCCATCTGTTTTTAATTCAACAGGGCGGGGTAAAGTCCTTTATCACCGATGATGAGGGTGAGGTCACCCTGAAGGATTTTCGCGGTGAGGGTTCCTATGTTGGTGCCCTGCCGATTATCAGGGGCACCAAGGCCAATCTTGATATTGAGACGGTCGAGGATACCTTCTGTTTTCTGCTGCCCAGGGAAATCTTCCTTGAGCTGATCCAGGAACAACCCGGTTTTGCCCAGTATTACCTCAAGAGTTTTTCCGAAAAGATCGTCAATACAGCCTATACCGAGCTCCGCCATCATAAAATGATCCGGCGGGGTGATGAGGAGTTGTACCTGTTCACCATCCAGGTCGGCGATATCATCAAGCAGGAACTTAGAAAAATTGCATCCTCCGCTACCATTCAGGAGGCGGCTCGGGCCATGACCGAGTATAAGATCGGTTCTCTGTTTATCCATGAGGAAAATGATCCTGATGCTATTATCGGGATCATCACCGACCGTGACCTGCGCGCTCAGGTTGTTGCCAAGGGGTTGGATTATAAGGAGCCTGTGAGCCGGATCATGACCGGTCTAGTTGCTAAAATTCTGTCCCGGGCGACCTGTTTTGATGCTCTGTTAAAGATGATGACCACTGGTGTCCACCATCTGGCCATTGAACGTAAGGGGCGGATCATCGGTGTGGTGACCTCCCATGATATAATGCTGCTGCAGGGGACGTCCCCTTTCTCTCTGTTCAAGGAAATCGGCAAACAGAGCCGGATAGAGGGGTTGTACCCGCTTTCTCAGAAGATCCCGGATATTATCCGAAACCTGATTAAAGAAGGGGCCAAAGCCGGCAATATAGCCCGGATGATTTCCCTGCTCAACGACCAGATCCTTGAGCGGTTACTGACTCTGCTTGAAGAAGAACTTGGTCTGCCGCCGGTGGATTACTGCTGGTTGCTGCTCGGAAGCGAGGGTCGGCGTGAGCAGACGTTTAAGACTGATCAGGATAATGCCATCATCTATGCCGATCCGGCGGGTGAACAGCAGGAAAAGATTGCCAGGGAGTATTTTACGATCTTTGCCCGCAAGGCTATAGACCATCTCGTCAACTGCGGCTATCCGCTCTGTCCGGGTGAGATCATGGCCACTAACCCTAAATGGTGTCAGCCGGTTTCGGTCTGGAACAAATATTTTGCATCCTGGATTGCGGCTCCGGCACCCCAGGAACTCCTGAATGCGACCATCTTTTTCGATTTTCGGGCAGGATTCGGTAAAGTCGCTTTGGCCGATGATCTGCGTACCTCTCTTGGAGAGCTTTCCGGCCGTCAGGAGATTTACCTGCTGCATCTCGCCCGAGAATGCATGGCCGGCAGGGCACCGCTGTCGTTTTTTAAGAATTTTATTGTTGCAAAAAACGGTGAACACCGGAACAAACTGGACATCAAGACTCAGGGCCTGACGCCTTTTGTCAACTTTGCCCGGGTGTTGGCTCTGAAATACGGTGTCCGGGAAACGAATACTCTTTCCAGGCTACAGGTCCTTTCCCAGGAGGGGAATATTTCGGAGGAACTGTGGGCCAGTGCCCGCGAGGCCTATGAGATGCAGATGCAGTTACGGCTCATTCACCAGTTGGCACAAATTGAAGAGGGGGTGCTACCGGATAATCATATTGCCCCTGCCCAGTTGTCGGATCTGGAAAAACGGATGCTCAAAGAGTCCTTTGAGGTCATTGAGCGCCTGCAGGGCGTCCTGAAAACCCTTTTTCCCGCCGGGTAAGTGTGGTGCTGTTCGCCGGTCGTTTCCCTGGCCTGAAAACAAGGCATCCGGCTTTGCTCAGAAACAGGGAACTGTTTAAGGGCTTTAACCAGGGGGGGCTGCTCACCGACTATACTTTTGTCGTCTGTGATACAGAGCTGACCGGTCTGAACAGGCGGAAGGATGAGATTATTTCCATAGGAGCTGTCCGGATCGTCAATCTTCAGATTGAGTTGAGTCAGTCTTTTCATTGTTATATTAAACCAAAAAATATTGATCCAAATGCGGCCACGTTCGTGCATCGGATTACTCCGGAACAGTTGCTTCAGGCCCCGGCTGTTGAGGAAGTGTTGCCGATGTTTCTTGATTTTTGCGGTGACGCCCTGCTGGTCGGGCATTTTGTCGGTATTGACATGCATTTTCTCAATAAGGCTGCCCGTAAGGCTCTGGGCGGCATGATATCGAATCCCAGCATCGACACCATGCGTCTGGCCAAGGGATATAAGGAGGCCCAGTGTGTGGATCATTTTGGCGGCTGTGATCAATCGGCATCCTACAATCTTGATCTGTTAAGCAAGGAATTCAATCTGCCGCGTTTTAAACCCCATGATGCGCTGGAAGATGCGTTGCAGACGGCGTACCTTTTTCTCTTTTTAGTGAAAAAATTAAAGCATGGCGGGATCAGAACCTTGAAGGAACTCTATCTGGCCGGCCGGATTTTTGGATTAATGGGTCGGGGGTAAATGACGACAGTCGCACTGTTGAATGTCCGATATTCCGATTATTTATAACGGCGTGATGGGCTTGAAATCCCTTATTCCCAAGCATTGCAGCGGATTTGCACTGTTCGAATGTCTTGACAGGGGCCGAAAGGAAATGTTAAAAAATTTACTTGATAGACCAATGTGGTAGGTGCAATTTTTCAGGACACCGTCACGAAGAAGTATGAAGATAGTCTGAAACAGCCTCATTTTGATGACTATTTTCGTATAAAGGCTTGCTGTTTACAGGGGACAGTGGAGGACCTGTATCCTGTCTGTTTCGAAATTCGGGGGATGGGCCCCTGATGTTCAGCGACGAAATATCCATTCCGTCGTCAATAAGAAAGAGGAGGCGTAAATGAGTGATAATTCTGAGTACTGGAGGGCAAATATCCGACTTGTTATGGGATGTCTTGTTGTCTGGTTCGTGGTCTCTTACGGTTGTGGCATTTTATTTGCCCCGGCTTTAAACAGCATTCGTATTCTGGGGGGATATCCACTCGGATTCTGGTTTGCACAGCAGGGTTCAATCTACACCTTTGTCGTGCTCATCTTTTTCTACGCTTGGCGTATGAATCAACTTGATCGTAAATTCGGCGTCGAGGAAGACTAAGGGGGGAAATGATGAGTTTACAGTTAATGACCTATCTTGTTGTCGGGGCAACTTTTGCCCTGTATATTTTTATTGCCATCAAGGCAAAAGCCGCCACAACCGGAGAGTTTTATGTTGCCGGTAAGGGGGTGCATCCGGTTTTGAACGGTATGGCAACCGGTGCTGACTGGATGTCGGCGGCCTCTTTTATCTCCATGGCCGGCCTTATTGCCTTTAAAGGCTATGACGCCTCTGTTTTTCTTATGGGCTGGACCGGCGGATACTGTCTGCTGGCCATGTTGCTCGCCCCCTATCTGCGTAAATATGGAAAATTTACAGTGCCTGAATTTATTGGGGATCGCTATTACTCCAATATCGCCCGCGTGGTAGCTGTTATCTGTCTGATTACGGCATCTCTGACCTACGTTATCGGCCAGATGAAGGGTATCGGCGTAGCCTTTTCCCGTTTTCTTGAGCTGCCCTTTGAAACCGGCCTGTTTGTCGGTATGGCTATCGTATTTATCTACGCAGTTATGGGTGGAATGAAGGGCGTTACCTATACCCAGATTGCCCAATACTGTGTGCTGATCTTTGCCTATACTGTACCTGCAGTCTTTATATCTCTGCAGTTGACCGGTAATCCTATCCCGCAGTTGGGACTTGGCGCTCACATGGGTGGTGATCCTAACAATATGTTCCTGCTGGATAAGCTGGATAAAACATTGGTTGACCTTGGATTTCATGAGTATACCCTGCAGAAGGGGAGTACGTTAAATATCTTTATGTATACCCTTTCACTTATGATCGGTACCGCCGGTCTTCCCCACGTTATCACGAGGTTCTTTACCGTACCCAAGGTCAAGGATGCCCGTTCCTCGGTGGGTTGGTCGCTGGTCTTTATCGCCATCCTGTATACAACCGCCCCTGCGGTTGGTGCCATGGCACGGTTGAACCTGATGAATACCATTGAGCCCGAGCCCGGCGTAAGCCTTGTCTATGCCGATCGTCCGGCCTGGTTTAAAAACTGGGAAAAAACCGGTCTCCTGAAGTTTAAAGACAAAAATGGTGACGGTAAAATCCAGTATGTCGGTGATAAAGAAAAGAATGAAATGGTCAAGGTTGACCGTGATATCATGGTCCTGGCCAACCCTGAAATTGCCGGCCTCCCCAACTGGGTTATTGCTCTGGTTGCCGCCGGTGGCATTGCTGCGGCTCTATCCACTGCAGCCGGTCTGTTGCTGGCAATTTCTTCCTCTATTTCCCATGATATCCTCAAGGGCATTCTCGCCCCGAACATGTCGGATAAGCAGGAGCTTTTGGCTAGTCGTATAGCCATGGGCGGCGCTATTTTAGTGGCTGGGTATTTTGGTCTTCATCCTCCGGGATTTGCCGCCCAGGTTGTGGCTTTGGCCTTTGGTTTGGCCGCGTCCTCTATTTTTCCGGCCCTGATGATGGGTATCTTTGTGAAGCGGATTAATAATATCGGCGCAGTCTGTGGTATGTTGTCCGGCCTGGGTATTACCTTGGTCTATATCTTCTGGTTCAAAGGCTGGTTCTTTGTCCCTGGCACCAACATGGCGCCTAACGATGCCGCTCATTGGTTCCTCGGTATAGCACCCGAGGCCTTTGGCTCGATTGGTGCGATGGTAAACTTTGCCGTTGCCTATGGTGTGTCCATGATCACTCCGCCACCGCCTGAACATATCCAGCATCTGGTTGAAGATATCCGGGTTCCGGGTGTCATTAGCCGATAATTGACTGGTTCTCCGGATAGATTTCGGAGAATTGTTCAACAGTGTATGGTCGACGCCCCTGTCGTTGTACGACAGGGGCGTTTTTTTGT
>CAZPXI010000184.1:0-5530 GCA_964590715.1 uncultured Desulfobulbus sp. | reverse complement strand
TTTTGTGGAAAATATTATGCACATTGTGTGCCCTTTTTTTGAAAGTGCTCACCGTGGAATGAAAAGTGGTTGGTTATGCTGCGGCAGGGAACAAGCCGGGGTGAAAATATTTTTTTTTTCATGGTTATAACGGAGGAAGACTTCCCGGAGATCAGATTTCAATTTGATGCAGTTTCATCTTTTCCCAGAGATTTTTTCTGCTTATGCCCAGCAGGTCGGCGGCCTTGGTCCGGTTTCCCTTTGTCAGTGCCAGCGCATTGAGCACGCACTGTTTTTCCGTTTTTGCCAGAGCACTGCTTAGTTGCACCGGTTCATCCGGGTCGTTTTCGTGGCTTGGGCGACCCATATCCGCGGGCAGATCCTGCGGGTTGATAACCGACTTCGGTGCCAGGACCGAAGCGCGTTCAATAATATTTTTTAATTCCCGGACATTGCCTGGAAAATCGTAATCAAGCAGGACCTGCATGGCCTCCGGTGACAGGGTGAGCAGAACGCCGCGTCGTACACTGAATTCCTTGAGGAAATGATTGGCCAGCAGGAGAATATCCTCTGGTCTTGCCCGTAAAGGAGGCATGGTCAGCGGAATGACGCTGATACGGTACAGGAGGTCCTGTCGGAATCGGCCGGCCTTTACCTCTTGCTCCAGGTTTTTTGCGGTCGCGCAGAGAACCCGGACATCGACTTTTATTGTCTGAGTTCCACCCACCCGCTCACACTCTCCTTCCTGCAGGATTCGCAGGAGTTTCGCCTGCAGGGTGATGGGCATATCGCCGATTTCATCAAGAAGAAGGGTGCCGCCGTCGGCCATTTCAAACCGGCCCGGCCGTTTGTTGTGGGCTCCGGTAAAGGCGCCTTTTTCATGGCCGAACAGTTCGGATTCAATCAGCCCTTCGGGTATGGCTGCACAGTTGACCCGGATATAGGGTTTATCCGTCCGGTGACTGGCAAGGTGGAGGGCGTTTGCTGCAAGTTCTTTACCCGTTCCCGACTCACCGGTAATCAGAATGGTGGAGTCGGTGGGACCGGCCTGGTCAATCAGGGAAAAGACTTTTCGGATGGCCGGGCTGTTGCCGATAATCTCTTGATCCGTCTGGCTGCAGCAGTCTTCCAGGGATGCACAACGGGCCTTGACCGACTGCATTTCAAAGATGCGGTTGATACGGATGACAAGATCATCCATGTCAAAGGGTTTGAGGATATAATCGGCGGCTCCGATTTTCAGGCAGTCGACGGCATCGTCTACACTGCCGTAGGCGGTCATCATAAACATATCGGTGTAGGGTGAATGAATTTTAACTTCCTGCAGCAGCTCCAGACCGTCCATGCCGGGCATGCGGATATCCGAGATGATCAGGTGAAAAGCGGTTTCCCGGATACGCAACAGGGCCTCTCTGCCGTTGGCAGCGGTTTCAACTTCCCATCCTTCTTTCAGGAGTCGATCCTGCACGGTGATTCGCATGATCTCCTCGTCTTCAGCAAGCAGTATTCTAGGCATAATCAGTTGATGGGCTTCAGGTTTCCGGGGTTAAAGTATCCATTTCCGTCTCATCCCTGGAAAGGGTTTCCAGGGGACAGTTGCGGTTGGCGAGAAGGGTTATGGTAAAGGCGGCTCCATGGTCGTCCCTGTTGCCTGCGATCAGTGTCCCTCCCATTTTCTCCACCAGGGCAAAGGACACTGCCAGTCCGAGGCCGGTTCCCACACCCACATCTTTGGTTGTGAAGAATGGATCAAAGATTTTGTCGAGAATCTTCGGAGGAATTCCAGGCCCGGTGTCCTCAATTTGAATTGTAATCCGATTGTCTCCGGAACTGCTCCGGACATGCAGTATTCCACCCTCGTCCCCCATGGCCTGGATGGCGTTGAGCCCGATATTGACGACGGTCTGCCGCAGCGCCTCAACATCTATGCAGTACTTTTCACCTAACGACAGCTCTAGCTGCAGGTCGATTTTCTGCAGACGGTAACCGAGAAGTTCGAAACATTCCCGTATCACTTGGTCGACATCGATTTTCTTTAACTCCAGCGGCGTATTGCGGCCAAAGTTCAACAGTTGATGCATGGTATGTTCAATGCGACGCAGCCCTTTATCGATAAGGGGCAGGTAGCGTTTAACCAGTTGAGGGTTATCAGGTTCTTTTTCCAGAGCTTTTACGCAGTTGAGCAGCCCTCCGAGCGGATTGTTGATCTCGTGCGCTATACCGGAAGTCAAGAGGCCGAGTGCCGCCATCTTCTCATTTTGAAAAGCCTGTTTTTTTGCCTTGTCCAGGGCAGTTCCGGAGGCATCAAGGCGGCGGGAAAGGTCGTAAAATGTATCGTTGATGGTGTCAATTTCGTCTTTAACCAGTTTGTGTTTTGGTTTGGGAACCGGCTGGTCGGGATAGCGGTCCATGGAGGACGTGAGCTGAGCCAGGGGGCGGGAAACAAGGGTTGAAAAAAGCCAGCTCAGGGTTGCCGTTACCAACATGATGGAAAACAGGCCGTAAAGAATAATAGAGTGGTTGTTCTCGGTTATCATTTCGTCGGCCCAGCCGATGGGGATGGTGATACTGAGCCCCCCGCGTATATCACCCAGTTCATAGCCGTGTCTGGCATGGCAGTCAAGACATGAAGCCTCTATTATCAGCGGGGCAATATATCGCAGAGTTCGACCCATTGGCCCGTTTTCAATGGCAATAATTTCTTTCTCCCCGGTTTTTTCGATACGCTGGAGGCCGGCACGTTCGAATGCGTCCGGAGTGTTGGCCGGGTTGATCGGTTTCAGGCTGGTGACCCGGAATTTGCACCAGCCGTCCCGGGTGGCATACTCGGAAAGTTCACGGGTGACCATGGCCGGATTGCGTTTGACATAAACCTGACCACCGGCATCGTGGATTTCCGGTCTGTCGAGAAAAGGATTTGGTTTGTCTTCGTTACTCTCAATGACATAAACTCCATGGTGGTCGGCTACCCATTGACGGGTGAGCAGAACCTGCCGGTGCAGCATTCTGGCCTGCTGCTCGGCCTGGCCGTAGATCAGATCATGCTGCCTGTTGGAAGAGTAAAGGAAGAGCAGGCCATACGAGAGAAAAAGAATGGCACCAATGGCAATAATGAATTTTCCCTGGACTTTCACGAAACCATACCCTCTGGCTGTAGACTGCATATGAACTTGTTACCTTAGGGTAACATGGACGACTGAAAAATGATACCTTTAGGTAACGAATACGGAAAGTTGTAATTATCTTCTCGAAAATACTGAGAAAAATAATTGGAATGTTTTTTGCTAAAAATAGGCCAGTGTTGTCGGCGTCGGGTCGGGTCATATGTTCCAGTATGACTCCAGGGTATAAGGTCGGTGACTGCTGAATTTTTTTATCTTTCTTCGTTAATCTATAATCCTGTAATCAGGAGATAATATGTCAATAGGCGGTATCGTGATCACTGTCCGCCCCGATGATCGACAGGATACGGAAATAGTTCTTGGCCGGTTTTCAGAATTATCGGTGTATGGCAGCGATGAAAAGGGCAATATCATTGCCATGGTCAAGGGAAATGATTCGGAATCGATTGAAGAGGCTATCAGGACGATCGAGGCAATAGACATGGTGCTTGAAGTCAATTTAGTCTATCTCAATGCAGGTGATTCGGCCAATGGTTTTCCGAAAAAGGTGTAATGTCCATCTGTTGTCTTGTTCTTTAAACTTCTGCCGTCCACCGGCTGCGGATTGGTCGAATCTCAATTGTTGTTCGTCTAAGAGAGGACACGAGCATCGCAGCGGTATGTAATGATATCTTCGGGCAGAGCGCTACCGTTTACCGGCGCGATCATTTTTTTGCGTTAACTATATAAAATATAATGAAAAATTAATTTGAATAGAAGCTGCAACAGAGGGTTGTCGCTGTTGAAACAACACTGTTGTTGAAAATCTGTCGGGCATGAAGTCGGGGAGTACCGTGCTCAATGTTTATATCCAGGATAAAGGGGGGGGAAATGAAGGTGCCTTGTTTTTTCAGCAGGATAAAGTCATTAAGGCTCTTGGCGGTTATCTTCCTGGTGGTTTGCTGGTCCATACCGGTCATGGCTGCCCAGGAGGCTGATGGAAAAAAAGTTCCGAATGTTGAGGGCGAAAAACGGCCCATTGTCGAGGAGTGCAAGCGTTGTCATGATGTAAAAATGTACCAGTTCGAGTTGAAAAACTCGGTACATGCAGTTGATAAAAATAAAAAAGAGATCAGCTGCGAACAATGTCATCATTTTCATTACAGCCCGCTGACCAGCTACTATGCCAGGGATGAATACTACGATAAAAAAATATTTGAGCCCGGGACCTTTGACCGGCGGAAAATGCAGGTCAATGCCAGGAAGTCCATCGAGGCCGAGAAATGCCGGGCCTGCCACAAGGATCTGTATAAAAATACAAAGGATGAGCCGATTTCTGAAATAGGCAGGCTGAGCCATGACGCCTTTCTCGGAAAAAATGGAGAAACCCGCCGTACCTGTGCCGGCTGTCATATCAATATGGCTCATCTACCGGAATTTGACCGCTACCTTGAGGTCAACGCCGAGTTTGCTGAGAAAATTCAGAAAAATCAGCCGGAAGATTCTGATAAGGGAGGGCAGAAATAATGCGTTGTATAGCCTGGAGTAAAAATATAAGAAAATGGTTGGTTACAGCCTGTTTCTGCGCAGGATTCCTGAGCTTGTCGTTCCAGCAGGCAGAGGCTGCGGCCCTCAAGCATCTGGTGCCGACCGAAGACGCCTATGACTGTTATGCGTGTCATAAAAAGGTCACCCCGAAGATCGCCCAGGACTGGCATGACTCAAAGCATGGGATGCTCCTGATGAAATGCTTTGTCTGTCATGGTCAACCCGGGGCTGAGGGATCCATTCCCTGGGCGGTGAACCCGGATCCGAAAGCCGTCTGCCGAAAATGTCACGAGCCGGCCATGAAGAGGATGGAGGCCAGGTACGGTATAAATCCCGACTGTAACAGATGCCACCCCTTTCATCAGAACTCGTTGCATCATGATGCATACAGGAAATCGGAAAGCAAGAAACAATAGACAGATCTTTTCCTTCCGGTGTTTCGGGTAGAAAATGAAATTTGAACAATTTTCGTAAGTATTTTTACCCGGGGACCGGTTTCAGGAATATCAGAAATATGAGAGGTGCGAAATGAAACTGAGCAGGCGTGAAGTCCTAAAATGTGCTGCGGCATCATCGGCAATCCTGGCCCTTGACGGGTCATTCCCCATGCTGGGGCAGGCCATGGCCGCTGAACCGGATAAATGGGTAAAGTCGGTCTGCCGCTTCTGCGGAACCGGCTGCGGGGTAATGGTCGGGGTGAAAGACGGCAGGGTCGTTACCGTCAAGGGCGACCCCAACAATCATAACCAGGGCTTTCTCTGTTTAAAAGGAGCCCTGATGCCGCCGGTGGTCTATGCCAAGGAGCGTGTGACCCGGCCCTATATCCGCAAGGGCGGCATCCTTAAACCTGCATCCTGGGACGAGGCAATGTCCCTGGTCGTCTCCAAGTTTAAAGGGGCCAT
>CAZPXI010000183.1:0-5536 GCA_964590715.1 uncultured Desulfobulbus sp. | reverse complement strand
ACAGCTCTACCCGAGCCGACACCTACAGTAAACGAAAAACGACATGAACAACGATAAAAAAACCATCCCTCAGGTACGAGGGCGTATTGACGAAATAGATGACACCATTCTTGCCCTGCTCAAAGAACGGCTCAACTGTGCCAAGACCATCGGCAAGTTAAAGACAGAGACCAACCGGGCAAAATGGGATCCTAAACGTGAGCTCGAAATTTACGAGCGACTGCTCAAGGACAACAAAAAAATATTTCCGGAACGGGCACTGCGCTCGATCTTTCATGAGATCATAACCACCTGCAGGCTCTCCCAGAAGAAGACAGCCGTGGCCTATCTCGGTCCGGAGGCCACCTTCACCCATCTTGCCGGAGTCAAATATTTCGGTCAGTCCGCGGTCTATAATTCCATGGAGTCCATTGATGATGTCTTCAATGAGGTGGAAAAGGAACGGGTGGCCTACGGTATTGTTCCGGTTGAAAACTCCATTGAAGGCGCGGTCTTCTCCACCCTCGACTCCTTCATGAAATACAACGTCAAGATCTGCGGTGAACTGCAGCTGGCCATCTCTCATAACCTGGTCTGCCAGTCCGGCAGCATGGAGGATATCCAGACGGTGGCCTCCCATGCCCAGCCCCTGGCCCAGTGTCGGGACTGGCTGCGCAAACACCTGCCCGACGTCCCCACCCTGCCGGTTTTCTCCACCGGAGCCGCCGCCCAGATGGCGGCAAACAACCCCAATATCGGGGCCATTGCCAGCTCGCTGGCGATCAAGACCTATAATTTGCAGGTAGTGGTCAAAGGAATTGAAGATTATCAGGGCAACACCACCCGATTCCTGGTCATCGGCAAACACTCGCCGGCCAAGAGCGGCAGTGACAAGACCTCCCTGCTGCTGGGTTTGCTTGTAAACCGGCCAGGCGCCCTCAATGATGTTCTGAACGTCCTTTCCGAACGAAACATCGACCTGACTAAAATTGAATCCAGACCTATAAAAGGAAAGCAATGGAAATATTTGTTCTTCCTCGACATTGCCGGTCATATTGACGATCCCGTCATCCAGGAAGGCTGCAACATCCTCAAACAAACCAGCTCCTATTATGAATGGCTTGGCTCCTACCCACGGGGTGATAATCCCGAGCTCGGATTAAGCTGAATTTTTTCATTTTATGGCACTTCTACTCAGCTGTCAGGGACTGGCCAAGGCCTTTGGTGCCCAGTCCCTGTTTTCCGGCATTGATTTTGTTCTCCACAGCGGGGATCGGGTTGGGCTTATCGGCCCCAACGGCACCGGTAAGTCCACCCTGCTGAAAATTCTCAGCGGCCGGACCGATGCCGATGCCGGAAAAATTTCCCTCCGGAAACACACCCGAATCAGCTTCCTGGACCAGGAAGACAGCTTTGATGAAACAAAAGACATAGCCGACAATCTGCTACTCGGGTTAAAGGGTATCAAGATTGAAGAGGCCGAGGCCCACAACCGGGCCCATACCCTGATCAGTCGGGCCGATTTTCCTGATCCCGATTGCCCGGTCGACCAGTTGTCCGGTGGCTGGCGTAAGCGGCTGTCCATCTGTCGGGCCCTGATCATGCACCCGGACATCCTGATCATGGATGAGCCCACCAACCATCTCGACATTGAGGGCATTCTCTGGCTGGAAAAACTACTTGCAGCCCGTCTGCCCGAGAGTCCTTCTGCGTTTCTCATGGTCAGCCATGACCGCAGGTTTCTGGAAAATACCGTCAACCGGATTGTTGAACTCTCCCCCGCTTACCCGGGCGGCGCCTTTCAGGTCGAAGGTGTCTACAGCGATTTTCTCATTAAACGGCAGGAGTTTCTTGAGCAGCAGCAGGTTATTGAAACCCGGCTCGCCAACAAGATGCGACGGGAAACAGAATGGCTCAGACGCGGACCAAAAGCCAGAGCGACCAAGGCAAAATACCGGATTGACGAGGCTGGACGCCTGCAGGATGAACTTGGCGAAGTCCGGGCCCGAAACCGGGCAACCGGTAAGGTGCAGATCGATTTTTCCGCCACCGGCAGAAAAACAAAAAAATTGCTGAGTGCAAAGGCCATCGGCAAAGGTTATGACAGCAGAATCCTGTTCAACAATCTGGACCTTACCCTGACCAATGGCGCCAGAATCGGCCTGCTGGGTCGAAACGGCTGCGGAAAATCAACCCTGATGCAGTTGCTGGAGCACGCTGCGGATTATAATACAACCGACCGACCGGACAGCGGTACCATTGAGACCGCAGAGAACATCCGGATTGTCTCTTTTGACCAGCGGAGGCAGCAGCTCGACCAGGATCAGACCCTCAAACAGGCCCTGTCCCCGGATGGAGATTCTGTAGTTTACCGTGACCAGTCCATTCACGTAGTTACCTGGGCCCAGCGTTTTCTCTTTCGGACCGACCAGCTGGAGACCCCGGTCAAACGACTTTCCGGTGGTGAGCAGGCGCGGATCCTGATTGCCCGTCTCATGCGGCAGCCGGCCGATATTCTCCTCCTTGATGAGCCGACCAATGATCTGGACATCCCGTCTCTGGGCATCCTTGAAGAGAGTCTGCTTGAATTTCCCGGTGCCCTGGTTCTGGTCACCCATGACCGGTACCTGCTGGAAAAGGTCTGCGACCAGGTTCTTGGTTTTGACGGTAAAGGCCGCACCGAGTTTTTTGCCGATTATCAGCAATGGCTGGACTGGCTGCACACCTCTGCCGAAGAAAAAAAGCCCACTGATAAAAAAAATACCCGTCCGGAGAAGGAAAAGAAAAAATCAAAAAAACTCTCCTACATGGATCAGCGGGAATATGACGGCATTGAGGAGAAAATTCTTGTCCAGGAGGAACGGCTTGAAGAGCTGCAGACCCTGCTGGCCGATCCAGAAACCGTTGCCGACCATGATCTGGTCACGAAGTACTGGCAGGAGCAGCAGCAACTGCAGGTCGAGGTGGAACAGTTGTATGACCGCTGGCAGGAGCTTGAGGCCATCAAAGACGGGGAGGCCTGACAGGCGAACACAGCCGGAGCAGACCTTTGCGGCAATCGTAAGGTGGGCAGCGCCCACCATCGGTTTCATCTCATAGAATGTATTATCCGTAATGTGTCCACATGCGAATAACCTTTACGACTCTTTCTTTGGTAAGAACCTGGTATATCAACCTATGCTGAATGTTAATCCTTCGTGAGTATGCTCCACTTAAATCTCCAATAAGTTTTTCATATGAAGGTGGATTCTGAAAAGGATTATCTTTGATGACAGAGAGCAGCCCTTCCACCTTTGGTTTTAGACCTGCTCGTTTGATTTTTTTTGCATCTTTTTGAGCCATTCTGGTGAAAACTATTTTCCAGATCACCAATGTAACTCTTTAGAACATTCCATTATTGGAGTTTCCAGACCTTTTTTTATGGACTCTCTCATACCTGGTAGTGCAGTAAGATACAGTGTCTCCTGGATTGCTTCCCAATCTTTTTCCGACACCAGTACGGCACTTGCCCTTTTACCCTTAATTGTGACCGGCTTATGTTCGGAAGCGACTTCATCCACCAACCCATAGAGTTTGGCTCTTGCTTCGGAAATAGTAATTGTCGTCATTATATGTTACCTCCTGGATAAACCGTACGACATCCCGTACGGAAAGGCAAGAAGGAATCATGATTTTTTACTTCTTTGGTGGGCGGTGCCTATCCTTTACACCATTTTTAACCCGGACAGAGTAGATAAGCCGCAGGCGCATCCACCATCAATACGGGATCAGGGCTTTATCCGATCGGTGGCATTTGTCCGACGCAGGACAATCACCACATCACCCGGCTGAAACACATAATCCGGGTCCGGAGTGTATTCATAGGTATCCGTATCCAGTTTTTTGACCGAGATGACCTGAATCTGATGTTTTCTGGTCAGGTCAAGCTGGCGCAGACTCTTACCCGCCCAGCGATCAATGGTCAGTTCCTGAAACGAGACCTCCGGATCAAAGGCGGCATATTGCAGAAACCCGGGGATGGCCACCTTGCTGGCAAGCTGAACCGCCGCCATCTGCTCCGGGATAATCACCTCGTCCACACCAAGTTTATAGAGCAGACGCTGATGATCCGGGGTAACCGCCTTGACCCAGAGCCGGGGGATATCCATCTCTTTTACATACATGGCGATCATGGACGAGGCGGCAATGGAGTCGCCTACACTGATCAACACATGGGAGACCTCGGCAAGGCCAATCTGCTCCAGGGCTTCTTTATTGGTGGCATCAGCCCGGTACACCTGGTGCAGCTTGTCTCCAGCCACCTGAATTCGGGCCTGCCTGTTGTCGATCCCGATGACCGTATGACCGAGATCAACCAGGGTTGAGGCAAAGTACAGGCCGAATTTTCCCAGGCCGATGACTGCAATTTCCTGTTTCATACAATGTTCTCCTATCCGATAAGCAGATCCGAATCAGGTCGGGTGAAGGCTTCACGACGCTTGAGGGTATGCAGAGCGCCGATAAAAACAAGTGGGCCGAGACGGCCGACAAACATAAGCAGAATAATAACGTATTTGCCGAGAGTGGAGAGTTGTGGCGTCAGGCCGGTCGACAACCCGGCGGTTCCATAGGCGGAGACGGCCTCAAAGGCGATCTCAAGAAATTTCCCCCTGGCCTCGGTATGGGGAATGGACCCGGTTTCGCTGAGGCTGAGGATTAGAATCGCGGTACCGACGATGACAATGGAAAAGGAAAAAAGCGACAGCGCCCGACGCACCGCCTCTCTACTGGCCGCCATCCTGCCAATCACCGTCTGATCCCGGCCCCGCAACTCACTACTCATAAAAGAAAGCAGCACCCGGAAAGTGGTGACCTTGATGCCGCCGCCGCAGGAGCCGGGCGCGGCGCCGATAAACATCAGCCCCATCATCAGGAGCAGGGTGACATTGGTCAGAACCCCGATGGGCACGGTGTTGAATCCGGCGGTCCTGCAGGACACCGCCTGGAAAAAGCTGGTCAATAAAGCCGTCGGCCAGGACAGGTCATGGGTCTGGGAAATACACTCGGTGATAAACAGCGCCAGGGTGCCGCCGACGATAAGGTATAAACTGGTTTGTAACACCACTGTGGAATACCAACTGAGCCGTACCCTGGAGATTTGCCTGGGTGTGATACGGCTGACAAACCACTGCCAGGTTTCCACCATCACAAAAAAACCAATGCCGCCAAGGATAATCAGGGCAATAAATACAAGATTGACCGGGACATTATCAGACCACCGGGAAAGACTGTCACCATACAGGGAAAAACCCGCATTACAGAAAGCGGAAATGGAGTGAAACAGGGCGGATGCAAACTGCATTTCACCCTTGGTGGTCAGAAAAAGCAGACCGGCCCCAGCCAGTTCAATACAAAAAGTCCACAGGACAATGCGGAGCAGAAAGCGGCCGAGATGAAAACGCGGATCCTGGAGCAGATTCTGGCCCACGGCAATACGATCAGTCAGGGTGACCCGCTGCCTGAAAAGATACATGGCCAGAGAGGTCAGGGACATGATTCCGAGGCCGCCGACCTGAAT
>CAZPXI010000182.1:0-5561 GCA_964590715.1 uncultured Desulfobulbus sp. | reverse complement strand
ATGGAGGCCAGCTCCGGGTCGGTGTAGGTACACCAGGGCATCCAGGTATAATCAGCCTTGCGTGGCAGGTGAAAGATGGCATTGGTGATCACGATCCCACCTTCATAGCCTGCGGCATGGGTAAACTGGAAACCGCCGTTGACATCACCGGCCGCATAGATATGTCTGTGGTTGGTCCGCATCCGGTTGTCCACCTTGATGCCGCGGGCGTCATGGAGAACATCAATACCATCCAGGCCCAGTCCGTCGGTGTTTGGGGTTCGTCCCTGAGCCAGGAGAACAGCCTCTGCGCTTAAAACTTTTTTTGATCCATCCTGCTGCTCCAGCTTAATGACTTTTGAACTCTTTTTTTCCACCGCATCAACAACTGTTGCGTTGAGAAAAAACTGCACCCCCTCCTTCGCCATGTTGGTCATGATAATATCGGCCATGTCTTTGTCTTCCTTGGAGAGGATCTGGCCGGAACGCTGGATGACCTGAACTGTGGTACCGAGCCTGCAGAAGGCCTGGGCCATCTCTATGGCAATGGGACCGGCCCCGAGTACGATCATGGATTCCGGCAGAGCATCCAGAGAAAAAATTTCCCGATTTGTTAAGTAATCAATATCGGTTAACGCCTTTACTCTAGGTGGGGCCGGGGAGGATCCGGTGGCAATGAGCCAGTGCTTGGATGAAATGGTTAAACCATTTAAACGAATGGAGTGCTCATCAATAAATACCGGGCTGCCGAATTCGACTTGCGCACCCAGATTACAGAATCGTTCTACGGAATCGTGGATTTGTATTTTTGCAATCACATCTTGGATTCGGGTAGCTATATCACTATAATCAACCGGCCCGATAATCGCTTCCGGCAGGCCGAACTTTTTTGTTTGTTTGACCTGATGATAGACGTGGGCAGTCTTGATCAGGGTTTTGCTGGGCACGCAGCCGAAATGAAGACAGTCACCGCCCAGGGCCGGTTCTTTTTCAATGAGCAGGGTGCGGGCACCAAGCTGGGCCGCTCCCGCGGTGACGGTCAGGCCGGCAGCCCCGCCGCCGATAATTGCGATATCGTAGTCATAGGATGCCATGGTATTACTCTTCCACCTGTGCGTGTTTGTTTTTGTACAGTGCGAGCAGTTTTTTACTGAGCACCGGGAAAAGGCCAAGAAGTACAAAGGAGAGGATCAGGCCCGGGGAAAGAATACCGGTCAGGCTGTCGATTTTAGCCAGCTGGGTTCCGGCATTGACATAGACGATGGTGGCCGGCAGCATCCCAAGCTGGGAGACCCAGTAATAGGTGGGAATTTTAATGGGTGTGAGTCCCATGGCCAGATTAATGACAAAGAAGGGGAAAATCGGCACCAGCCGCAGGGAAAAGAGATAAAACCCGCCCTCTTTTTCCATTCCCTGATTGATCTTGGCCAGTTTGTCGCCAGATTTCTTCTGCACCCAGTCTCGCAAAAGATATCGGGAGACGATACAGGCAAGGGTTGCCCCTATGGTGGAGGCAAAGGAGACCGCAATGGTGCCGGTGACCAAACCGAACAGGCCGCCACCGGCAAGAGTCATAACCGCAGCTCCGGGCAGGGACAGGGCGGTGACCACGATATAGATCAGCATGTAGCAGGCAACCACCAGCACCGGCCGGGCCTGGTAGAGGGCGGAAAAATTCTCCTGCTGGGCCTTGATGTAGTCCAGGCGCAGGTACTGCCCCAGGTCAAAAAACTTGAACAGGATGATGAAAACAGCAATACCTCCAAGAAGGAGGATTTTCTGCAGCGTTTTTTTTTGCATAGACTCACACTGTGTAGGTGCTTGAGGAGACCTTACCGCCGGTGCCGGTCCAGTCGGTATGGAAAAACTCGCCTCTTGGCCTGTCGATTCGTTCATAGGTATGGGCCCCGAAATAATCGCGTTGGGCCTGGAGCAGATTGGCTGGCAGACGCGCACTGCGATAGCCGTCATAATAGGCCAGACCGGCGGAGATGGCGGGCAGGGGAATACCCATCTCAACACCCTTTATGACTACCCGACGCCAGCCATCCTGGGCCCCGTCTATGGCCTGATGAAAAAATCCATCGAGCAACAGGTTGTCAAGAGCGGAATTTTCTGTAAAGGCCTGCTGGATATTGTCGAGGAAGACGCTGCGGATGATACAGCCTCCACGCCACATCAGGGCAATGTTTCCATATTGCAGATTCCAGTCGTGTTCTCGGGCCGCCTCCCGCATGAGCATATAGCCTTGAGTGTAGGAAATGATCTTGGCTGCATAGAGGCCATCATGGATATCTTTAATCAGTGATTCCCGGTTACCTGCAACTTCCGGTTCAGGGCCGGTCAGGACGGCGGCGGCCCGAACCCGTTCCTCTTTCAGGGCCGACAAACAACGGGCAAAGACGGCCTCGGCAATCAGAGTCAGGGGGATACCCAACTCCAGGGCATTAATTCCGGTCCATTTGCCGGTTCCCTTCTGGCCTGCGGTATCAAGAATTTTTCGAACCAGGGGTTCACCGTCCGTGTCTTTGGTGGCAAATATATGGGATGAAATTTCTATCAGATATGAGCTGAGCAGACCGTTGTTCCACTGACCGAAAATTTCAGCAATTTTGTCTTCGTCCATGGCCAGTCCCCTGGACATGAAGTCGTAGGCCTCGCAGATGAGCTGCATATCGCCGTATTCGATTCCGTTATGGACCATCTTGACAAAATGTCCGGCTCCCCCCTCACCGACCCAGTCGCAGCAGGGGATGCCATCGACTTTGGCGGCAATGGCCTGAAAAATTTCTTTCACCTCGGGCCAGGCCTCGGGATTGCCGCCGGGCATGATGGATGGGCCTTTCCTCGCGCCCTCTTCCCCGCCGGAAATACCGGTGCCGATATACAAAAGACCCTGTTCCGAAAGTGCCCGGGTACGACGTTGGGTGTCGGTGTACAGAGAGTTGCCGCCGTCAATGATGATGTCGCCGGGCTCAAGATGGGGCAGCAGCTGATCGATAAAGAGATCAACCACCTCCCCGGCCTTGACCATCATCATGACCTTGCGCGGTTTTTTCAGGGAATCAACCAGTTCTTTTATGGAGTGGGTCGGGATAACGGCCGTTCCCTTGGCCGGGCCTTCCAGGAAGGCGTCGACTTTAGAGGTGGTGCGGTTGAATACTGCAACCGTGTACCCGTGATCATTCATGTTCAGAACTAGATTCTGGCCCATAACGGCAAGGCCGATCAGGCCGATGTCTGCATGTTGCATTCGATATTCTCCTAAGAGTGTTGTTGGTTCATGGCATAGGCGGCGGCGCCGGTCAGGGCGGTTTTCGGGTTGAGCAGGATCCGAATCGGTATGCCACCCAGCATTTCCCGGTATACGCCCCGGGCAAAGAAGGTCATAAACCGTTTAGTTTCAAAAAAGGGCAGCATCCGGGGCGGCAGCCCGCCGCCTATATATATCCCGCCGGTAGCCATCACCTTGAGAGCAAGATTGGCGGCCTCGGCAGCCAGGATATCTATAAAAAGCTGCAGGGTTTGGACGCAGATATGGTGCCGATCACCCTTTGCAAGGGCCTCCAGCGCACTCTGAACCAGAATCGGTGTCTGATCGACCGCCCCGGCAAGTTCCTCCTGCAGCTGTTTCGGAACCTCGATCCGGGTTACAAGAAAACTGTAGATGTTGGGTATACCCAGCCCGGAACAGACTTTTTCCACCGAGATATGCGGCTCCTTGTTAAGGAGAAAGTCGAGCAGTTCAAGCTGCTCCTGGTTGCGGGGGGCAAAACTTGAGTGCCCGCCTTCAGAGGCCACCGGCAGCAACCGGCTATTCTGCCGGAGGATAAAGGTCTCGCCCAGTCCGGTTCCGGGGGCCAGCACGCCGATGGTTCCCTCGGGGGCGGGTCGTCCTGGGTTTATTAAGAAAAGTTGGTCCGTAGGCTGGAGAACCGCCCCCATGGCGGTGGCGACAAGATCATTAATAAGAAAAACCCGGTCAAGGCCGCATGTCTGCTCAATCTTCCGGGCATCAATGCGCCAGTCCAGATTGGTCATTCTGACCCGGCCGTCCCGTACCGGCCCGGCTATTCCGAAACAGCCGACGGCTATACGTTCGTTTTCCTGCTCAAGAAAGGTTGTAATCAGCTGGCCAAGGCCTTCAGCCCGACGGTTCTGAAAGGTCTGCTCACGAACAGGTGATGCAGGCCTGCTCCCTACTCTATACAGGGCCAGGGTTGTTTTAGTGCCGCCGATGTCACCGGCAAGCAGGAGGTTACTTGTCATCGGTTGATAACTCCATAGATTTCCGGTTATATTTAAAGATGGTGTCAATGTAGGTGGCGTGACTCCAGGTCAACGGGCTGACCGATAACGGTTCGTTGGTATAGGGATCGACCTGTTCAGCCATGACTCCTGATTCCAGGGTGTGGTCGGCAACCCATTCAATGCATTCCAGGGCCTGTTGCATGTCTTTTTCACTGGTTGCGGTGGCAATGAACCACTGGGCCAGCCAGAGAGTACATATAAACCACGGGTTACCGGGAACCTTCCCGGTATCGGTGCTGACCTGGTGATAGTTGTCGTTTTCGTAGCGAGCCATACCGCCGACTTCGGTCCGGACCCGGAGCCTGTCGCGCATGGCCTCCATGGTCTGCACGATCATGGGGTCATCCGGTTCGAACAGGCCGAAGAACCAGAGGCCGACCAGCGAGGCGTCCATGACCGGATCCTGAACCGGAGAGCCTGTATTATCATCCCGCAACAGGGAACGGACAAAGCATTTTGTTTCTGTATTGTACATGTGTTTTTTGGCACCTGTTTTCATGGCAGCCGCCACCCTTTGATAGCGCAGGGACAGCCGGTTTTCACCAAAGGCCTCGGCAAAGTCGGCTGCAGCCTGCAGTCCGGCCCAGACAGCTGCTACCGTCCAGCTGTGTACTCCGTAGCGTTCTTCCCAGAGATCCCAGGAGGGACGCGGCAGGCCGGTGTCTTTATCGACATAGGAGCAGATCCACTCCGCGGCCCGGATAACCAGACCCCGGTAATGGCGTTTGACAAATTCAATATCACGAAATTGCCTGAAATGCTGCCACAGGGCCCAGAGAACAAGCGCTGTTTCGTCTTCCTGAATAGGAAGCCGGGTTTCGCCGTCGCTGTACCAGGCATGCCAGGAAGAGGCAAGGGAGCCGTCCGGCGTATATTTGTGGAGAAGAAATCCCTGTCTGGTAATGGCCCGGTGGCAGAAATCAAAAAAGTTCCGGCTCAGTTCCGAATACCCGGCATCAATCAGGGTGGCGGCAACCAGCGCCCCGTCCCGGGGCCACATGTAGGAGTAGGTGTCACGGTTGAAGTGGGCGATGTCGTGGTCATTGGCGGCAATGATCGCCCCCTGGTTATCAATCTGGGTCCGCAGGATGAGCAGGCTGCGTCGATACAGGGTTACAAGTCGGGCCGGAAGTCGGGCAAAGGTTTCATCCTCCTTGTTGGCCCAGAGCCGCCAGTAGGCTGTTGTCCGATCCAGAAAGGTCAACGGTCCTTTACCAAGAATTGTTGCATGGATTCCAGTCACTGCCGCAAAGTCGATCCCTGCGGCCAGA
>CAZPXI010000181.1:0-5576 GCA_964590715.1 uncultured Desulfobulbus sp. | reverse complement strand
AGTTGCAGGGCCAGGGCGCAGCCGGGAAGATTGATTCGCAGATCCCGTTGCAGCCGGATGGTGGTCTGGACCCGTTTTATTTCAATGGCCGTAAAATACCATTCTCCGGATGCGGTCCCCTGGGGGTTCAGCACTCCCTCATCAATCATATCCAAAATAAGTTCTGCAGGGACCCCGCAGCATCGACAGAGATCACCGAAGCTGCAGCGGGTATTTTCATCAAGTAGGGTACCTGTTAACGGGGTGAGTGTGTCTGTCATCTTACAATCCCAGGTCGTTTCTCGGGTTGGTCGGCATGATTTCGGCCATCTTCTTATACAGTTCTTTCTGCTCTGCTGTTTTTGCTTCAGGCACAACTATACGCAGGTTGACGATTTGGTCCCCCTGTTTTTTTGCCGTCGACAGCCCCCGGCCTTTCAACCGCAGTTTGTTTCCCCCCTGAGAACCGGCGGGGATTTTCAGCTGAACTTTACCGCCCAGGGTGGGGACGGTGATGGTTGCGCCCAGGGCTGCTTCCCATGGGGTGATCGGCAGCTCCAGAAGGATGTCACGTTTGTTGACCTTGAAGACCGGATCATCGGCAATGGCAATTTCAAGAAACAGGTCACCGGCAGGCGCACCGCCCATTCCCGGCATTCCCTGGCCTTCGAGTCGTATCCGCTGGCCCTCGGTTATACCTTTGGGAATGGTGACCTGCAGGCTGTGAGGTGTGGTGGTCACACGGCCCTGGTCGTCTATGGCTGCCCGGGACAGGGTGATAGTCTGCCTGGAACCGTTATAGGCGTCGGCCAGTCGGATAACGATCTTGGCATGCTGATCCTCACCTTTCATGCGAAAGGTGCTGCGCCGGGTTCCGCCGCCGGTATAGCCGCTGCGGCCGAACAGGGTCTCAAAGAAATCGCTGTAATCGCCGTCCGGGCCGCCGGTATAGCCGGCACCCCGGAACTCAAAACCGGCATCCCAGTTGGGCGGCGGCTCAAAATCCTGGCCGTTCTGCCAGTTGCTGCCGAATTTGTCGTAGGCAGTACGTTTTTCCGGATCTTTTAAGACTTCATAGGCCTCACCCAGATCTTTAAACTTCTTATCAGCATCGGCTTCCTTGCTGACATCGGGATGATATTTTCTGGCAAGGCGCCGGTAGGCCTGCTTGATGGCATCCTGGGTGGCTTTCCGATCGACGCCGAGAATGTCGTAGTAATCCCTGTATTCCATTTTACCTTTAATAGTTCGGTGTATGCCGAAAAAGGCAGATACCTTAAAATGTAACTGTTCAGAGCCGGGTATTTTCCCGGAGATTCCGGGCCGCTAGTGAATAGTTACTTGTTTTTTATCTTTTGGCTGGTAATATTTTCTTTATGGCATACTGTAAGTAGAGAAAGATGAAAAGAAAAGAAAAAAGATCAGACTGTACATTTCCCTTGAACAGGATATCCTTTACCGGCTGCATTTGTACTATTCGGAAGCAACGGTTGGCTGCAGTCCTCAACTGAATAGTTTTTATGCTGGTGCAAAAAAAAACGATGGAGCCGCCGGTCATCCGGCAGCTTTTTTTTGATCGTATCCTGCTGACCGGATTCCGGGCCACCGGCAAGTCTCTGGTTGGGCGGCTTCTTGCCGACAGACTGGCCCTTGATTTTCTTGACACCGATGCCCTTCTCTGTCGGCTTATCGGCTGCAGCGTGGCGGATTTTGTTGCCGAACAGGGCTGGAGCAGGTTTCGGGAGATGGAAGAGCGTTTGCTGATGGACTTAAGCAGGCGTTCAGGCGCAGTCATCGCAACCGGCGGCGGGGCCGTTCTTCATCAACAGACGTGGAAGGCCCTGCGCAGAAAAAGCGCAAGTATCTGGTTGCAGGCCGATGAGCAGACCATAAAACGTCGTTTGATAACAGATGTCCACTCCGAGCAGCAACGGCCCTCGCTGACAGGCATGGATCCAGTTCTTGAGATACAGGAGATGCTTTCTGAGCGGATTCCTCTGTATCAATGCGGATCCGACTTTGCCATCCGTACGGATGGTCGTTCACCCCGTGATCTGGTCGAAGAAATAGAGCATGGCTTGAGCCTGTTAACTGAAAAAACAAAGAGTATCTAAGAGAGGATAGTTTTGTAAAAAGTCTTTTCGACAGTCATTTCCGCTTCCGCTGGAATGACGCGATAACGAAAAAATTGAGTTTTTACGAATCCATCAAGAGAGAAGAAGGGAAAAATGGCAGGTAATACATTTGGCACACTATTTAAGGTAACCACCTGGGGGGAATCCCACGGCGTCGGGCTTGGCGCGGTCATCGATGGCTGTCCGCCGGGTATTGAACTCACCGAAGAAATGATTCAGGCCGAACTCGAACGACGACGGCCCGGCAAAGGCGGGGCAACCTCACCCCGAAAAGAACCGGATCGGGTACGGATCATGTCCGGAACCTTCCGGCCCGACGATGGTGATTGTGAACTGACCACCGGCACCCCGATCTCGCTGGTGATTATGAATAAGGATGCCCATTCAAAGTCCTACAGCCATCTGCAGAATGTCTTTCGGCCCGGTCACGGTGACCTGACCTACCAGTCCAAATACGGAATTCGTGATCATCGCGGCGGTGGTCGGGCCTCGGCCCGGGAAACCGCGGCCCGTGTTGCCGCCGGAGCGGTTGCCGGCCGCTTGCTTGCCGAGTATTCCATGGATGTGCAGGCTTATACCGTGGCTTTGGGCGGGATCAGTACCGATAAACGTGATTTGAAGGTGGTGAATGAGAACCGGCTGTTCTGCCCGGACAGTGAAGCAGCCGTTCGGATGGAAGAACGCATTGCCGAGGTTCGCAGCCAGGGCGATACCCTGGGCGGTATTGTCGAGATCAGGGCGGTCTGCCCACCAGGACTTGGCGAACCCGTTTTTGATAAACTGGACGGCGAACTTGCCCGGGCGCTCATGTCGATCGGCGCGGTCAAGGGGGTGGAGATCGGGGCCGGTTTTGCCGCCGCCTCAATGCTTGGTTCGGAAAATAACGATGCCATCTCACCGGCCGGTTTTCTCGGCAACAACTCCGGCGGGATCCTGGCCGGTATCAGCAGCGGCGAACATCTGGTCATCCGGGTTGCCGTCAAGCCGATACCCTCCATCCACAAGGAACAGCAAACCATCAATATCGACAACGAACCCGTGTCCATCAAGGTCGGGGGCCGTCACGATATTTCTGCAATCCCCAGGATTATCCCGGTCTGCGAGGCCATGGTCAGGTTAACCCTGGCCGATCATCTGCTCAGGCAGTTGCCGATACTTCATGTTCGGGAGACGTTACGGAATCATGGCGCCTAAAAAAAATACACAGGGGACCATCGGCTCGGTCTGGATGATCAGCCGTGAATATGACGGTCTGGCCGGGGCCGGCGGGGTAAAGGATGTCTGTCGGCAGTTGGCCGAAACCCTGGTTGCCGCCGCCGGTGTGCAGGTGACGCTTGTCCTGCCCAGGTATGGTTTCATGGACGCTGAAAAGCTCGGTTTTTCTCCGCTCAGGCTGCCGCCTGGAAATCCTGATGTTGTCTGCGCCGACGGCTTTAACAGCGCCTTTGATGTGGACATGAACTACCCCGATGCAGAGCGCCGGGAGATGGTCACGCTCCTGCAGCGGAAGATAAACGGAGTCAGGGTTATTCTGCTTGAAGCTGAACGTTTTGCCGAAAAATTCGGAGTCTACACCTATACGGAGGAAGAGGAAAAAAAGGAATCCTGGCAGCGGCAGGGAAGTGGGCATTATGATTATTTCGCCATGAATATTTTGCTGCAGAAGGCGGCAATGGATGTGATGATCCTTTTTGATGAACACCCGGATATCCTCCACCTCCAGGATGGTCATGCTGCAACCCTGGCCGCCATGATGCGGGAGAATCCGGGATACCGCCATTATTTTCGTCACAGCGGTGTGGTGGTCACCATCCATAATGCCGGACTCGGCTATCATCAGGAGGTCGCCGACCTCTCCTTTGCCCAGGCTGTTACCGGTCTGCCGCAGGTTCTCCTCCGGGCCTCCCGCCTGGGGAGCAGTTTTGATCCCTTTATGGCTGCCGCCGATTATGCGGTTATGAATACGGTGAGCGAAAATTATGCCCGTGAACTGCAGGAAACAGGTGATGATGCTCGTACAGGCTGGTTGGGACACCGTCTGCTGCAGAGAGGGGTCCAGCTGGCCGGAGTGACCAACGGTATTAACCCGCAGGACTTTGACCCGGCAGAACCGAAGAAGCTCGGTCTGGCTGCCGCCTTTAATCCACTCAAGGGAGATCTTGCCGGTAAACGGGTATGTAAAGAAGAGATCTTAAACGATTTCAGCGTGCTGCAGAAGTGGACGCATGTGGAACAGATCGGTCGACTGTCCATGGATGCCGACTTGCCGCTTTGTACCTTTATCGGGCGGTTGACCGCGCAGAAAGGGGTGGATGTCCTTCTTGAGAGCCTTGGCCTGCTGCCGGAGGAGAATTCCCGGTTTCAACTGTTGGTCCTTGGTTCCGGTGATCCTGAGCTTGAGGAGCAGCTGGCTGAGTTGACCGAATCGAAGGATGTCCGGGTGCAGGTCTGTTTTGTCAAAGGATACGACCCTGCTCTGGCCACCAGGATCTATGCTGCCGGTGATTTTTTTCTGATCCCGTCCCTGTATGAGCCCTGTGGTCTGACCGACTACATCGCCCAGTTGCTGGGCAATCTGCCTATTGTGCATTCGGTGGGCGGGCTGGTCAAAGTTGTGGATGGGAAAACCGGGTTTGCCTACGACCGGCATACGCCGAAGGCTTTGGTCGAGACGATGCTGGAGGCGCTTGCAGTGTACGACAGGAAACCGGAACAGATTCTGAACATGCAGCGGGCCGCCGTTGAACGGATTTATGAATATCATACCTGGGAAAAGGTCATGTCCAGTTATTTTAAACTCTATGATCAGGCTCTGACCATGACCTGCAGGAACTGATGGATTGCGCTACGGCTCCAGTTCCTGGACAGGGTACAAAACGTCCCAGTTGGTTTGAGCAGCGCCGCGATCATTTTATCCGCCAGATTGTGGATGATTTTTTTTTACTGGTTCGCTCCTTTCAGCAGTTGTATGGGGTGTATCTAGAGTGTAGAAATGCACAGGAGCATGGCGATGTCGACCTTCTCTGTCCTGAAACCGAAGAAGTCCGGGCACAGATGTGGAACCGGTTGATGGAGATGATCGGGACGGAAACGGAAAAGGGGAGGCTGTGGCAGTTGAAGGATCTCTGTCATCAGGTCTGGCCGAAACAGGAGCGGGAATATGATGTCCATGGTTCGCTGATGGACTGGCTGCTGGGCTCGGTTTTTCATGAAGCCATGAAGCTCAAGGAAAATATCTACCTGCTCAACACCTACGGCCCGGCAGCCATCCGGATGCGCGATCTGCCTGAGGCCTCATCGGTTAGAGTGCTTCGGCCGTCCGGATCGTTTCCGCGGCTCTCGAATATGGTCGATGCCGAGACCCTTATCCGTCGCATTGCCGCAGATGTTGTCGGCCAGATGGAACAGATTGGTTTTCTGCTGGGACAGGCCAATTTTATTCTCCGGATGATGATGCCGGAT
>CAZPXI010000180.1:2605-5581 GCA_964590715.1 uncultured Desulfobulbus sp. | reverse complement strand
CTTAACTCCGGTTCAGGGTACACGGTTAAGATAGGAAAATCTAATCTTAACCAATTTTGTACCCATCGTAGGTTGAACTGCCTACTGTGCATGGCAGATTCAATAATGCCCTTGCTCACGTTTCCTGAAGTCTGAACAGCTCATTTATTCCTGAATCTGGAAACGTTCACGAATTTTTGCAAGAGGAACAAGATCCGACTTCCGTTCGGATGGGGTAAGGAAGGAGAGTAGTTTTGTTTTGAGTACCGTCGGGTTCAATTCGGAATCAATGGCAATTATCCCCTCCATGATGATTTTCTGAAGCAGGAGTTCCTGGTTAGTTCGTTCCCGAAGGTTGGAGGCAAAAGGTACGAAAAAGAAGTTGGAGAAGATCAGACCGTACAGGGTGGAGGTCAGGGCAACGGGAATTGTGGCAAGAATGATGGATGTGTCACCGATGCCTCCGAGCATGGCGATCAGGCCGACAACCGAGCCGATAATCCCAAAGGCCGGAAAGAAATCACCAATGGTTCGCAGGACCCGCTCGCTGTCTTCACGGCGCAGCTTGAAAAAATACATTTCCGTATTGAGAATGTCCCGGATCTGTGCAGGTTCATAGTTGTCAACCAGGCAGCCGAGACCGCGGCGGAGAAAGAGAATAGAGGTTTCCTGTTCCTCGTCCTGCAGTGAGAGTACGCCTTTGAATCTTGATTTGATGGCCAGGTCGATAAGAATGTCGACAATCTCGGCCTCCGACTTGATCCTGTTCGAATAGGAGGATTTGACCACTTTAAAGGTGATCCGCAGTCGGTTCATGCGAAAGCTGAGCAGGGCAGCAGCCAAACTGCCACCGGTAACGATCATGAACCCGGCAATATTGAAATACATGCTGATATTGCCCTTGATCATGAAGCCGGCGGCAAAGATGAGGATGCAGATAACTAACCCAAGAGTGTTCTGTCGTTTCATCGGATATTGGTCTCGGTTGCTGGTTGGGCGGGCGCAGGTTGTTTTGAGAGAATGATCTCCACCCTGCGGTTGGCCTTGCGATTTGCTGCTGTTGTGTTGGGCTTGACCGGCCGGTAGTAACTGTAGCCGCTGACAACAAATTGTCGAGCGGGAATATGGCCCTCTTCAATCAGAAATTGTGCGACCTGGCCGGCCCGCGCCGTCGAGAGTTCCCAGTTGCTGGCAAACTTTTGAGAATGCATGGGTATGGAATCCGTATGACCGATAACATTGATCATGTACGGGGTCTGTTCGATGATCGGGAGCAGTTTACGCAATGATTGCTTTGCTTTTCCGGTTAGTTGCGCCTGACCTGATTCGAAGAGCAGGTCGCCGGTCAGGATGATGCGCATGGTTTTGTCGGGAACCAGCTCAACCGAGGCAAATTTTTCCAGCTTTTCACTGACAAGTGTTACCTTGGACAGATCATACATCCGTGTAATCACGCTGTCCGCCGTAGTGGCTTCAACCGCTATCTCCTGCTTTGGCTCAGGCATTATTGGGGGTGACTCCACGCTCTTCTCCGGTAGTGCGTCTACCTCGGTCTGATTTCTTTCAGATTCAGAATTTTGGGCCTCTATGGGTATCTGCGGCAACGGTTTGGGTTCTTCAATTTTCTGACTGTCGGCGCTATCAAAGAGGGCATCAACGTCCATTTCTTTAACAAGAACAGGTTCGAGTTTTTTTAAGCTGTCGGCTTGGTTGCCGGAGATCTCGGGGCTGATAGGGTAAAAAGGCAAGGGGGTGTCCGGGGTCCGGGAAAGGACCATGGACGTTCCGGCAATTACTTCAGGCGTTTCCTTGCTGAGGAACTCCCTATGGGCGAGTTGATAGACAAACAGGGTGAGAAAGAGGATAAACATGGTCATCATCAGATCAGCCCAGGCGATGGACCAATGAGGAGACCTCGGGGTGCGAGAGCGGAAAAAGGTATCGTCGACTACAAAAACAGGATGGCTGTTTATTGGCGGATGGTTTTTGTCTGCCCCGTCGAACAGTTCCGATTTTTTTATTCTCCCAGACTGCGAGAGCTGAATATCTTGTGGTTTGTCAGGCTCCATAAGGTATAGTATCGGTTAACTATAGAGAAAAATAAAGAAAAAAAACAGGGGTGGGTGGGATTTATGGCCCGACCAGAACAGTTGAAAATCAGTTGATTCCTCTAAAGAGTTTCATGCCTTCAATATTTTCCAGAGAGAGCCAGAGGTCTTCTTCACTGTGCGGTTCAAGGGTGATGATGGGAAAAAGCTTTTCCCGGCGGAGATGATCAAAAAGTGCTTGGAAATCAAAGAGACCGGTGCCAACTGCAATATGTTGGTCATTTCTGCCGTCGTTGTCATGGAGATGGAGCTGGCCAAGCCAAGGGATGAGTTGATCCAGCCATGGTTGCCAACCCGTTCCGGCAAAGGCCATCAGATGACCGGTATCGAGACAGAAGCCGACATTCTTCGAGTCAAGTGCGCTCAGGAGCAGGCGGTGAATGGAGGGGTCGGTTTCGTAGGTGTTCTCAAACATAACCATGGTTCCTGCAGACTCGGCCGTGTAGATAAGTGGTGTCCAGGTTGCAACCGATGTCTCCAGCCACCGTTCAACCTGTGAGCCGTGTTTGTTCTGTTCAAACCCGAGGTGACAGACAATGGATTGGGGTTTGAAGATGGGGAGCAGGTCAAATGCCAGGGCTAGTTTTTCCCGGCTCAGTGCAATGATTCGTTTATCAAAACCACCGGGAACAAGATCGTGAAACGGTGCATGCAGAGTACAGGACAACTTGCGGTCCTGGAAGGCTGCGGCAAGCGCGACAAAAGTATCAGGTCCCTGCTCCCAGAGGCAGTTTCCTTCCAGACCGATCTCGGGCTGCAGCCGGTGTTCAAGAAAAACTTCAAGCAGATCCTTTTGTAAGCGTTCAAATGGTGCGTTAATAAAACATTTCTCTGTCAGGGCTGAATAATTGCGTGTTTTGGTCATCGGCATAAAAAAAATGAAAAAGAA
>CAZPXI010000180.1:0-2505 GCA_964590715.1 uncultured Desulfobulbus sp. | reverse complement strand
GGTAGGAGCATTCTGAATCTGGTTGCTTGAGTCGTTTGTTTCCTCATTTGGACACACCGTAGTCGTTCATCAAGCGTTCAAGAACACCCTCTGCCTTTAACTGGTCGAAAATTTGCTGCAGGGTGTTGACGATCCAGTCCGGGGTCTCTTTATGCAGGGTGTAATAGAGATCGTCGGTATGCAGGATAAAGACCGGTTCAAAATTCTGCGGATCAATGCCGACCGATTGCGCGTCATGCATAAAGAGATTCCAGCTCTGAGCAATAAGGTTGACCCGCCCTCTGGCCAGCATCTGTATATTGCCCACATTCGTGTTGTTCCTGGTCAGTTGCGACAGGGAGACCCCAAGGGCTTTCAGGTACAGTTCACCTACATCTTCCCGTACCGTACCGATGCGATAGTTCCGGAGATCTTCCGCTTGAGTTATTTTGATATCCTGCTTTTTTTTTGCAATCAAGACCATGGTATTCTGAAAGATCGGGCCGATCCATTTAAAAAGCTTTTCCCTTTCTTCTGTCCGGGTGGTGGAGAAGAGTAGACTGTTTTTATGGTTGAGAACGATAAAATAACCGCGGGCCCAGGGGAGCATGGAGATGTCGCCTGCTCCCTGACTGGAGCCAGCACGCTGCAGCATGAGGACCAGCAGATCAACGGCAACGCCCCTGATCTTTCCATTTTCTTTAAATTGATACGGAGGAAAGGGTTCGGTGACTATCTCAAACTCAGGGAGTTGTGCTGTCCGGGCTTGGAGTTGAAAACAGGGAAAAAGAGAAAAAAGGAGCAGGAGCACGCCGGCAGGCGTCGTCCTTCTGAATCCGCGTTGAACAAAAAAGATAAAACTATATAACATGATTAAGGTTCAACATTTTGCCTGAGTGCTGAAATTTTACAAGATGGTTTTTTTTTGCTCCCCGCTTTGGTCACCATCTGCACCAGAGGGGGGGCATTGGAGCCCTTGTCGGAAAAAGGTTCCGTCAACGTCGATAAGCGTATCTCTTGCCCTTGTTTCTCAGGTTGAGAAAATACACAAAATAGCCGTTGACCTTACCGATGTGGTTGAGGGTTTCTTTATACTGAGCCGGTTTTTTATTCTTGATCGAATACTCGCCTGCATTCCAGGCCGACACCACCAGGTCCAGCTTGCCCTTATGCTGGTAGTTGTATTTAGCGATCAGGTAACAGGACAGCAGAATGTTTACCGCCGGATCATACAGGTCCTCGGGCCTGAGGTTTTGGAGTTTCTTTTTGCTGACATACCGAAAGCGAATGTTTTTTTTCAGCAGAGCACGAGCCGCCTGTTGTCCGGTGCTGTAGATGATCTGAGTCAATCCCTTGGCATTTTTATTGGATTTTGCTCTGGGGTTTGCGTTTGATTCGGCCAGGATCAAGGCCTTGATGAAGTCAGGATTAACCTTGTGCCTGGGTTGGAAAAAAGAAAAAGAGCAGAAATATTTGATCAGGTAGTCATACCGGTTGAGCCGTCGGTGTTGCTCCTTTGACACCTGAATTTCCCGATATTTTGTTACATACTGCTTTAACGCGGCCGTTGCCGGCCCGGTAAATACGCAGGTTGAGATAAAAGAAAGCAGGAGGGCAAAGGTGAGTGTCCGTACCAATTGTCTCTTCATTAACTCTGTCCCGTCCACAGGGGATCCTCCGGTGCCAGGGCAAAGAAGAGCTGAAGAGCTTCCTGCAGGGCTTTATAGTCATGGCTGCCGGTTGTTTCCCGGATGGAATGCATGGCAAGACTTGGGATTCCCACATCAACAGTTTTCACCCCGACCTCTGCCGCCGTCAGCGGGCCTGTTGTCGAACCGCAGGCCATATCGTTACGCATGACAAAGTCCTGCGCCTCCACACCGGCACGCCGGCAGAGGGCGCGGAAAAAGCCACCGGTTACGGCATCGGTTGCATAGCGTTGGTTGGCGTTCCATTTTATAACCGGTCCGTTGTTTAATGTCGGCATATGCTCGGGGTCATGTTTGTCGGCAAAATTGGGGTGCACCCCATGGGCATTATCGGTGGAGATCAGCAGGGAACGACAGAGCATCTGTTGTCGTCTATCGGATTCCGGCACAAGCCGTTTGAGCAGATGCTTGAGAAAGGGGCCCTGGGCTCCGCCTGCTGAAACACTGCCCACCTCTTCATGGTCATTGAGAATGACGAGCGAGTTCTGCGGTTCAGGGGCATGGGTCAGCGCATGGATAAGGGTGAAACAGGAGAGCAGATTGTCCAGGCGGGCCCCGGTAATAAAGTCGCCATGTAGGCCGATCCGGGCTGGTTTCTGTACGTCAAAGAAAAAGAGGTCATGGCCCAGGATTTGCTGTGGCCTTGCCTGTGGATGTTCTTTTTCAATCTGCTCGATAAGGAGTCCTGCAAAGGTTTCTTCCCCATCGGTCAGCTGAAGCAGCGGAACAAGGTCGGTCTGCTTGTTGATGGATTTTTTTTTGTTGGCCTCTCTATCCAGATGGATGGCCAGGCTGGGGATAACGGCCAGCGGGTACT
>CAZPXI010000179.1:0-5631 GCA_964590715.1 uncultured Desulfobulbus sp. | reverse complement strand
TTATGGTAAGGCGTTGTCGGGCCAGTGTCAAGAATTCATTTGTCAAGGATACTTCATTGAGTAGGCTCCTTCCATTTCCTCGCTCACATTCGTAGCACCCTAAAGTCTGTTTTCAAAATAAGTAAAAAGCCATTCTGTAACCTAGGTTGCAGAACGGCCTGCAATGATGATATATATTATTCCCTTCATAAGTTCCCCCCTCTTCGGCAATAAGCATGATCGAACAGGGATTGTTCATGCCCGTTTACAGCTGGAGATAAAATCATGCCGGGAAAAATGAAGCAGGAATTCCTCATCGCTGTTGTTGCAATTATTGTTATGACCAGCCCTGATATGGTGGAGAAGAGATAGTGCTGCGCCAGAGAATCAAGGAGGAAATCGTCAAAAATCGCCAACGTATCAGGAATCTGGGACCGGAACTCATCACCGGAGGCGCGGGAGATGATCCTGCTGGTACTGTTACCTATACGGTCGTGGGTGCCACAACGGGCTTTACTCAGTTATGGCTGTTGCTGCTTTCCACACCGATGATGATCGCCATCCAGAATGCTGTCGCGCGTATTACGATCGTCACGGGGAAGAGTCTTCCTGAGGTCACTACCGCTTTTTATTCAAAAAAACTAACGGTCTTGATGGTGATGGTGCTTGCGATCGCCAATATCCCCACCACTGCACTGATCGTTTATTTGATTCTCTTTGGCAAATACAAAATGATCAGAAATGTCCTCATTGCCCTAACTGCGGTTTTGGGCGTGCTTCAGTCTTGGTATTGTTGTGGCGGGACTTCTAGCTATTCCCGTGCTGGCCGGATCGACCGCCTATGCCATAGCAGATTGATCTGTCACGATAAGAATTTGAGCAAGGTCGGCGCATAGAGCCGCCACCTCATCCTAGAAAATACCGCCCTCGTGATATCTTATGGAACAAACTGAATTTATCAAAATACTTGTAGGAATCCTGGCAATAGTCAATCCTCTGGGTGCCATTCCGGTTTTTCTCTCCCTGTGTGGTGAGCGAACAGCGGGTGAAGCGCATGCCATAGCCAGGACGACAGGATTTTCAGTAGGACTGATTTTGCTTATCTCGGCCTGGGTCGGTCAGCCGTTACTCTCCTTTTTCGGCATTGGAATTCCCTCCTTTCGCACGGGTGGCGGACTGCTGATCCTACTCATGGCTATTGCCATGATGCATGCAAAACAAAGTCGGGTAAAACGCAGCCCGGAAGAAGAGGATGCCGATAGTGACAAAGAGGGCATTGCCGTTGTGCCACTTGCCATTCCTCTGCTGGCAGGACCGGGAGCGATCAGCTTGGTCGTTGTCCAGGGACAGCAGGCTGCAAACTTGACGGATCGCCTGTTGATCAGTCTTGGTATTATTGCCGTGGCGGCCATTGTCTGGATGACTCTGCTACTGGCCGAACCCATCGGTAAACGGCTTGGAGTCACCGGCCTGAATATTTCCACACGCATTATGGGGCTTCTTCTTTCCGCCATCGGAATTCAAATGATCGCCGTTGGGTTACGACAATTATTACCTGGACTGGCTTGAACAGGGAAGGTCAAGGAATAGATAATTGAAAATTTATATGGCAATGAAACATCTTTTTTTCTTCATCTTGCTATTGCTTGTGAATATGGTGCCGACGGCTTTCTCCGCCCCCTCACCGAATACTACTCCGGCATCTGCAACAACACCTGTGGCGTCCGCTGCCCCTGCCACCTCTTCGTTCCCTGCTGTCACGGCAGGGCAGATAACAGCACGCCGACAGGATATCGACACTGAAAAAAAGACCCTTGAAAAATTAAAGAATACAGTTGCAAGGGAGAAAGACGATCGTGATAACAAGTTGGCCCAACTGCAAAATGAAACGGTTTCGGAAACGATGCTGGAACAGGCGCGGCTGGTCATGGAATCAACTAAGGTCAATATTCAATCAACCAATCTTGACCTCAACAACGAAAAAAAACAAATACAAACCCTGCAGACAGGTATATCCAATCTCCAACATGCAATTGATGCCCAAAAAAATAATCCAAAGGAGCAATCTAGGCAGACCCGGCTGAATAAACAGCTAATAATGGCCCGGTCCCTGCTCACTCTCAACCGGGAATATAGTGAATTCATTGCCGCCCACCTTGGCCTACTCAATGAAAAAGCCGACCTTGATGCTTCATGGTTACAGGCACTACAAGCCGTTTACCAACATCAAGTGCGTATTCGTCACCAGGAATCACTGGAGGATATGAAACGCACCCTACTGCAGCAGGAAAAAAGGGTACAAACGCAGTCGCTTCAACTCCAACAGAAACTAACTACATTGAAACCCGATGATCCTCATTTCGCGAGCAAACGGGACTTTTTAAGCAAACAACTTGAGGAACTTAAGGAATCGCTCAATATCCTCAAAACAAAAATAACAATCCAGGTCATGAAAAATGAGTACGACGGCATGGATTTAACCCAGTTGAACAACTTGCCTGCCGCTACTTTACAGGAGGACATTAAAGCACTTCAGCAGATGATGGAGAAGTTGCAACCGTTGATTACGCTCACATCGGACAGGTCAACCGTTTTCCAGCAGCAATGGGCACTTTTGCAAAAACAATATGCCTTAAAAAATGTCTCAGGAATACTATTTACAAAAGAAAAGACCATCCTGACCAGCCTGATAGATCAGCTGAGCTCACTGTTGGCGGCTATGAAATCGTTTAGTGCCGAGATCCAGCAGGATCTTGCTCGTGTTAACAACGCCTATGGCAAAAGTGTACAACAAAGCCTGACGGCCCGGCAATCCCTGCCCCGAGATCTGGGCAGCTGGAAAAATCTGTTGCAGGAATGCTCTACTTTGCCTTTGGTCCTGGAAAAGATTGTCGCAAAGAGTGCTTCGGAAATACAATCGGGATGGTTCAGGGCCGCCCCGGACCGAAAGCTGATCTTTATGGTCGGCGTTCTTCTTCTTGGTATTTTTTCTCTGGCACTTGGACGGTGCATCAATGGAAAATTTGTTCACAATGAAGAATTAAATTTTTCCGCCAAATTTAAATTGGTCAGCTTTTCTCTGCTTCGGGGCAGTCGACCTTCAATTCTATTCGGCGGTACACTGTTGCTTGCCGGCTGGGCATTTCATATTGATTCGACCACCTTCCATATTTTTATGCTGGTTGTCAGTATCATTTTGGTGCTTCAGGTCATCAATAAATTCAGTTACTGGATTTTTGCCTCACCTCTAGTCCCTCCCGCTCAACAGCAACCGCGATTACACCATATGGTGAACTGGGTCGCCGGGTTCAGCGCCTTTTTTACCCTGTTGGTCGGCCTCGGCAACATGGGATTTTTTTCCACCCATTTACAGGCAATGATCGATCGACTATTTATGCTTCTTCTGCTGGTGGTGGTGTATTTTTTTTTACGCCTGCGAACACTGCTCATATCCTTCCTGGGTTCTGAGAAACGCGCAAATTTCTGGATGCGCCTACTGGCACTGGCAAGCTTTTCCGTACCCCTTACCGCTCTATCAGCTGCTCTGGTCGGATTAGCGGGTTATGTCAACCTTGCCTGGTTTGTCGCCGGCCAGCTCGCCATATTTCTTGCGGTTATTCTTGTCTGGATAGTCACCCATGATCTTATCAGGGAATTACTTGATATCTGGCAACACCATTTGGAGATAAAAGTACAAAAACATAATGTACCGATTTCGCTTCTCATGTCTCCTTTAAAACGAATATTTGACCTTCTCCTACTTCTTACCGCTCTATGGTTCCTGGCGTGGCTCTATGGCTGGGGTACCGGATCAGCAGTTTCCGATTTTTTAAAAACATGGTTGAATTTCCCTCTTGCCCACATTGGAAAACAGACAATCACCCTGATTGATCTGGTTTCCAGCATATTCTTTTTCCTTCTGTTTTTTTACCTGAGCTTGCTTGCCAGGCAGATTACCTATGCCTGGTTGTACAAAAATGTGAACGACCGCGGTCTGAGAAACAGTCTTTCCGTTTTTACCCAATATGCTATTCTTGTCACAGGCGTGCTTGTTGCCCTCAATGTCATTGGCATTAACCTCACCAGCCTGACGGTTTTTGCCGGGGCTCTTGGCGTCGGCATCGGTTTTGGTCTGCAAAATATTGCCAATAATCTGGTTAGCGGACTAATTCTACTGGCTGAGCGGCCGGTTCGGGTGGAAGACTGGGTAACAGTCGGTGACAGTCAGGGTGTTATCTCCCGTATCGGTCTTCGCTCCCTGGTGCTGACCACTTGGGACAATCAGGATATTATTATCCCAAACGCCTCCCTCATTACCAGTCCGGTAACAAACTGGACGCTCTCCGATAATTTAATCCGTACGGTTTTTTTTGTAGGTGTTTGTTATCAGGACGATCCACACAGGGCAAAAAAGGTAATTCTTGAGGCCGTTGCCATGGTACCGGAGGTATCCCTGGAGAGAAAGCCCCGAGTCTTTCTGACCGAATTTGCTGATTCTTCCGTAAACTTCCGGGTACACTTCTTCTCCGATCTCACTGATCAGCATTCCAGGCTTGCTGTCAAATCCAAGGTAATGTTTGCCATCTGGGATGCGTTACAAGATGCTGACATCGGCATTCCATTCCCCCAGCGAGACATTTATATCAAAGAGATGCCCAATGACAATAGAGAGGGATCCCCTCCCATAAAAGAGCAGGGAACTGGAAGCACACGGATGACCGGATCTGAGGGTAAGGCGGAGAATGCCGGATAGCCGAACTATGGAATGTAGAAGAACCATGGGGAAAATAATCCAAAAAATGGAGCGGATTCAAGGTGCAAGACTGGGGCGCACATTTGTTAATACAACCTTATAGAATCCAGGTAATGAAGCAACAGGATTGAGGATTTTTTTTTCAGCGACCTGAACTCAGCAATACAAGCTAGTGTAATGTAAAGTTTAATATTTCGTATTCTGTCTGTATGCCGTAATAGGCTGTTGTTCTATCAGGTTAGAGTCCTGCGGGTGGAGTTGTTCGTACGCCTCCTTAGTGCCGGGAAGCAGCGTCTGGGTAATCAGGGGTTGTAAGCTTCCCCTGTACTTGCCCCTGATGGAAGAATCGAAGCCGAAACCTTGGTGCTGTCTTCCAGTTCCATTAAGACTCGCACTGTCGGGTTTCCTCGTGAAGCCAGAATTTCCAGGGCATTAACCGATGTTATCGTTGTTTTTAGGTGTGGACTATGGGGTTATGGAGAATGGCAGCGGATTAATAGTGATCTTTCATTTTTGATTCCCTGATCATGTCGCTGGTTTTCCAAGGGCTCCTAAGGTACAGAGTATATTTTCGTTAATAAACTGCAAGGAGGTTGAGGGGGCATTCCGGGTGGGAGAAGGTATTTTTTGTTGTGAGAGTGGGTTGAAAATATATTGTAATGATTTATTATTTTAGCATAAACCCAAAATCTTTTCCGACAAAGGTCCATGCCCCGGCAGGACACAACAAACGATGAAAACCGAAATTACGGTTTGAGACCGCAGTTTTAATCGCCGTAGGCGGAAATTATTCTGACTTCTGTCCTCCGGCTTCTGTTTTCGGATAAACCAGCATGGCTGGAATTTTTTTAGTCACAGCCACAACCAACTATGAAAATAGCCTGAGAAGACAGCCTTTA
>CAZPXI010000178.1:0-5705 GCA_964590715.1 uncultured Desulfobulbus sp. | reverse complement strand
TTTTCCGGCTCATTCAGCTTCTTAATGTTGACCTCTGTCAGCTGTCCTCCGGTTCAAACTTCCCGTGCTGAAGAAAATACACAACCATACGGATGACCTGGTTCCGGTTCATGATAAAGGTATGCCCGTGGGGCACGACCTTGAAATCCTGCATGCCTTGTAAACGGGCACTGGCAACCGAAACCTTGCCGTCACCCGGCCCCGGGATCATCCGCGAGAACACCGGATCAAGGCTACGGTTTCCGGCGATGATGCCCAAGGGATAATCGGCCGGGCCAAGCCGATTGGGCACGCTGTCCGGTCCGGTCCCCAGGGAACATCCGGCCGGACCGTTGAACCATCTAAACCACCACCTGCCCCCCAGCCTGTCTACGATTTCACTGCCGTGGTTGGGCGGGGCCAGCATCACTACTTTACCCAGATTTTCCACGCTGTGGGTGGCAAGGTACTGCCGGACCAGGATTCCGCCCATGGAGTGGGTGACGAAATGCAGCGGGCCAGCCGATCCTTTTTTCTTTTGACAACGGTCCACCGCATCGGCAAGAACGGTATCGGCCAGATGCGCAATGCTGTGCCTTCGCGAAGGATAGCCCACATTAAGGGTCTGGAATCCCGCCTTTTTCAATTCCCGTTCCAGCTTACCCATGGAACGATGGGTTCTGGCCAGCCCGTGCAGCAGAATAACTGTTTCCCTCTCTTCCATCAGCTTCTCCGCCTGCCGAGCAATTCCTGCATGGGCTCGGGCAGAAAGGATTGCAGGCGCATGGTCACTTCCTGTTCATGGTGCTGCCACCAGGTGCCGAGCAGGACGATTCCAAGGCCGATCAGGGTCAGTGAAATCGGAAAAAACCAGGATTCCTTGAAGATCGTTGCCGCCAGATGGCCCAGATATATACTTATGCCGATTGCGCCGAAAATAACAAATACCCGGCGCAGCAGGACAACCCCGAGAAAAATCAACCCCAGGTTGACCAGCATGTAACAGAACCGTGACCACTCGCCCGAAGGCGCCATGCTGGACAGGCCGCCCCAGAAGGTCATGACCCCGAAGATATAGAGCCAGAACGCGTAGTCGGCGGAATTTCTCGAGCGGATATCCACCCACAGGGCGAGCAGGATATGGGCGACTCCGAACCAGATCGAGACCAGGGCCGCCAGTTGCCGGTCGATCCGGTTGCCGGTTATCATTGCGGTCAGATCCATGGACATGTACCAGAGAGTGAAGGCAATGGGCATGAGTAGAAAGGGATACCTGTGCTTCCAGGCCATGAGACTGCCCACGGCCAGGGTGCCGAGTTCCATGAAGACCCAGTTCCAGCGGATAAAACGATGATATTCCCGGTAGGTCAGATCATCGACCCACCAGCCCATGCCCCGCTGCAGGCCGTAAATGGCAAGAGGGGTCAGGGCAACCACAAAAACCGCGCAGATTCCGGCCGGCACGTGCAGGTTTTTCCGCTTGAAAAAACCGACCAGCTTCAGGCCGCCGACCGCGTAGAGGCAGGAAATCATAAAAATACCCCAGCCGCCGAAAGCCTCCCAGCCCAAGTTCATGAACAAGGTCATGGCACCGATGGCCAGCATACCGCCAAGATAATAGAGCATATTGGTGAAATCGAACCTGGACCCGGTTGCGGGCAGAGTACGGATAAATTCTTTAAGCTCCAGGGCCTGTTCCGCGCTGAGGATTTTTTTATCCACGGCCAGTTCCAGTTGTCTTGATGTTATATTCATAAGAGTCTCCTGTTCAAACCTGAACACAGTTCTGCAGGCTGCGATAATCGGTTTTTCCGCTGCCGAGCAGCGGGATTTCGTCAATCTTCTGCACCCGGCGAATATTATGCAGCGCAGAGAGCCCGGCTGCACGGATTTCTTCATTGGCCTGCTGCCTGGAAATTTCAGTGATCGCAAGCAGAACCAGTTCCGGCTGTTCCTCCCCGCTTGCCACCACGGCCAGCAGGGGTTCTGTAGCCTTATCGGCAAAGGCCTGTTCAAGGATCTGCTCAATGGCGGGCAGGGAAATCATTTCACCACCCAGCTTGACAAAGCGCTTGAGCCGTCCGGAAAAACTAAGCACACCCTGGTCGTCACGAATCACCAGATCGCCGGTATCGTACCAGTCTTGTCCTTCCACCTGTTTAAACGGTGAAGGTGCCTCACCAAGATAGCCTGCAAAGACATTGGGTCCGCGCACCAGCAGCCGTCCGGGGGTGCTGCCTGCAACCGGTTCTCCGGTCTCCGGATGCAGGAGCAACGCCTCCATGGAAGGCAGAAGCCTGCCGATGGTTCCGGGCACGGCGTTATCCGGGCTGTTGACCGAAATCACCGGTGCACATTCGGTGACCCCATAGCCCTCGCAGAGAACAGCCCCGGGTGCATGGCGGGCAAGGTCGGTAAAAACAGCCTGCGGGCATTTTTCGGCCCCGGAAAAGACCAGACGCAGAGACTGCAGCTCACCATCCTGGGCCTGACGGATCATGTTCTGGAGAAAGGTCGGGGTGGTGATAAAGGCCGTCGCCTCGTAGGCGGCGGTCATCTTTGCCAGCTGCCGACCCTCGGTTGGATTTGCCCAGTACACGGTTCGCAGACCGGTGCAGAGCGGCAGGATCACGGTCCCGGCCAGACCAAGCGAGTGAAAAAACGGCAGAACCCCAAGCAGACGGTCGTTTTCCTTGAGCGACAACACCTGATTGAAATCACGGCCGTTAGACAGAAAATTCTGATGGCTCAGGGGCACGGATTTGGGACGAGTCTCCGAACCGGAGGTAAAGAGAATTGCCGCGGTGTCGGTCACCTGTGCCCGGCGCAAAACGTTCCAGGACAACCGGCTTCTGACCAGGGCGGTTATCTTGGTAATAAAAGAAAGCTCTTTGGCAAGGTCTTCAAGATAGACCCACTCCACATCCATCTCCTCCAGGACAACGCCCTGGTTCTCAAGACGGCTGGTGAAGGTGCGGGCGGTCAGGACGTGGGTGACTCCGCAATTTTGCAGGCAGTAGTCTGCCTGGCCGGTGCCCGAGGTCCAGTTGACCAGCACCGGTTCCCGGCCGGCAAACATGATTGCCAGATAACTGATCACGCCACTGACCGAAGCGGGCAGCATAATACCGACCCGGGCCCCGGGTATTCTGCGAATTTTCGGCAGCAGGGCGAACAGGGCCATGATGACCTGACGATAGGTTTTTTCACCGCTGATCTGATCGGCAATGATGATCCGGTCCGGGTTGCGAGCGGCCTGGCGGAGAAAAATTTCGGCCACGGTGCTGCCCTCCGGAAACTCAAGACCACCATCGCCGGTGTCGGCAGACCAGGCCGTGCTGACCGGTTCAAGGGAAATCGAGGGTGCATCGGGCATGATCCCGCCCGCTGCCAGAATGCAGTCGGCAACGGTCTGCAACCCGTCAAGATGCTCGGCCGGCACCCCGAACTCCTCGCTCAGGTAGACTCCGAACTCCACTAGGATCAGGCTGTCCAGGGCCAGATCCCGAGCCAAACTGTCCTGTTCCCGGACCTGTTCAACTCCGGCCAGGTCCCGGATCTTTTCGAGCACCAGTTCCTTAGTCGCTGCCGGAACTACGGAAGTATCCTGAAACGATCGGCGTTGTTCAGGTTCGGCCACCTGTTGCACCCCGCCCCGGCCGTGAAAATACGGGACCTGCAGGCGTGGCTGCGGTGTGCTGTTGTAGAACTGTTCAATATACCTGTTCATTTCCATCTTGTCGGCTGTCCGGGGAAAATCGACGGCCTCACGGACCTCGATCTCGACCGGCCGGCGGGGCATAAAAAAGATCCCGTTTGCCAGGATTCCCAGGAGATGCTTACGGAGGTTGCCAAGAAGGGACGGGGCCCCGTTTATCCGGCTGAAACTCGAACCCCAGAGCCCTGTGCTTCGCAACAGGACCACCCGTACATCCTCCACCTGGCTGACAATATGCCAGACTGCAGAGTTGGCCCCCAGATCTTCCTTTGGGCTGCGCATCAGGCGGCCGGACGGGTAAAGGAGTATATTATCGCCTTGGTTGAGCCCGTTGATCACCTCCTGCAGACCGGCTTCAACCTGAACCCGGTTATTCCTGCCCCCGGCCGAGAGATCGGGGATGACAACCGTCCGCATCAGGCCGACAATCCGCCGGATAACCAGTCGGTTTACCTGGGATTCATCGGCCAGGGGCCGGGGCTGAAAACGGCCGAACAGCCGACTCATGACGATAACCGGGTCAATAAGAGCCGGGTGATTGGGCAGAAAGAGGATCGGCCTGTTATCGGGCTCAATTGCATCAAGCCCTTTAACGGTGACCCGGTAGCGCAGCCGGAGCAGCGCAATAATTATAAAGTTGAGTAATTGTTTCATATTTCCTCCCCGGGGCTAGCATCCCCAAAGAATTTTTTTTTGCGTAGCTTGAGTTTAATACCCACTTTGGGACATCGTAAAAAAAATGTTGAGCCCCCATCCGCTTACGGTGGGTTTGTTTACTTTCCAGCGGCTTTATTTTCCAGCAGTTCTCCAAAACACGAATTCCCGGATGAATCCATCCAGAATTCGCCCAGCGTGGTTACTGCACATCCTGCATGGAACTTCTTGTGAACCAAAGCAGGATAAAGAGAAAAATACCGACACAGCCCGCAAGCACACCAAGCACAATCAGAGAAGCAGAGGGAAGCAGATACCCATCCATCACAGTAAAGATACGGCCGGAACACCACATTCCGGAAAAGGCCAGGAAATTTGAGGCAGCAATAATTTTTCCCTTGGAATCGGCGGCAGGTCGAATCTGAATAAAAGAGGTGACCGGAATTAAAAAGAGACCGCCAAAAGAACCGGCACCGGCAAGCAGCGTCAACAGCAGCCAGAAGGGAACACTGGCAAGCATTTGCACCAACAGGCCGGAAGCCGCCATGCAGATTCCCATTCCAAGGGCACCAGGTGCCAGAACATGGGTCCAGCGTTTATTACTGGTTAACTTTGATGCCGCAAAGGCCCCGACACAGACCCCGACCATCAGGGAAACCGACAGCAGACTGGTAGCTGATTTGCTGAGTCCCAACTGCTGGAGGCCAAGGGTGTTTATGACCAGTACGGCCAGCAGGCTGATGAAATAAAAAAAGCAGTCACCGCTGACGGCCAGCAACAACAACCGATCTTTACGCAGGTCAACGAGATCACGAATTGATCGCAGCGGCCCGGTCCAGGGAAAGGGAATCTTGCCGCCGGTGGCCGGACGGGAGTAGACGCCAAAGGAGGCCAATACACCCAAAAGAGCAATCAGGACGACACTTCCGGCAACCACCAGGCGGCCGAATGGAATCGTGGTTGCAGCCAGATTGAGATCAAGGGCAAAACCGGCCAGGGCCATACCCAGTAAAATGGCCACCGTGGTCACCAGTTTGAGGATCGAGTTGGCAGTGGTGACATACTCGGGCGGGTAGAGTTCCGGGATGGAACCGTTTAAGGCCGGGCCGAACAGGGTGGACTGCAGGCCCATTAAAAAAACCATGGTCAGGACGCAGGTCCAGTTCAGGGTCAGGATGCCGTAGGCCCCGATGAGCATGGCAACAAGTTCCAGAAACTTGACCCCGATGACCACTCGCTTTTTGGTGAAACGATCGGCCAGCCAGCCGCCCCAGGCGGAAAACAGGATAAAGGGCAGGGAAAACAGTTCGGTCGCCCTGCCCTGCAGTCCTGCCATGCCCGCTGCCACAGCCAG
>CAZPXI010000177.1:0-5714 GCA_964590715.1 uncultured Desulfobulbus sp. | reverse complement strand
CAGGACCAGATGCTGGTCGGCGGCACCGCCTTCGGCAGCTTTGACAGTGCGGCGGCCCTCTTTCTCGGGGTCTGGGATTACCGGCCGTCTTTTGCCGACCGCTTTTTTTTTGGTGCCCAGGGCATGATCGGCCATTATCCCCGGCAGAAGGCCTATGCCGCCCCTGTTTATCGGGCTGGAGTACCCCGTGCCGGCAGCAACAATTCAGATCCGGATGATTATAATGAAGAGAGCGGCTACGATAACTGGACGGATTTTAAAGTGGAATTTGTCCTTCCCCTTGGTGCGGCCCGCAATGATGCCCTTCAGCATGTGAATCTCAAAGGTGGACTGCTGACCTCAGCCCCCACCGGAGGCAAGGTCTGGAACCCGATGACCAGCGGGGTCACAACCATCATGCTTAGACAGTATAATCGTTATCGCAGTTTTGAGACTGCTCAGGGGGATCTGGATGCCACCACCCATCCCATTGAACTGGCCATCGGCTATAACAATACCGATTTTCCGAACAATCCCTCCTTCGGCAGTTCACAGTATCTTGGCATTACCCATGATTTCGGCTGGCTGGAATCGCCGCACGAATGGACCTTTATAGAATTCGAGGCTAGTAAGTATTTCTCCCTTGGAGCCTCGGACTGGGCCAAACAGCGCGTGATTGCCCTGAACTTCTGGACCGGTGACACCCCGTCCTGGGAGGAGCATACCAGCGAAGATGGTCTTGTCACCCTGGATAACCAGCCGCCGTTTTACGAGGGCGCGAACCTGGGCGGTTTTTACCGTATGCGTGCCTATCCCCAGGATCGGTTCAGAGATCGTTCGGTGATTTATACCACGGCCGAGTATCGCTACACTCTGAACTGGAATCCCATTGCCGAGGTCTCCTGGCTGCGGTTTCTCCAGAGCGACTGGCTGCAGCTGGTCGGATTTGTCGAGGGCGGGCAGGTGGCCGAAGATTATACCTTCTCGGACCTGTTTGATGAATGGAAATTCGATGCCGGCCTGGGGGTCCGTTCCATGTTTGCCGGCGGGGTTGTCCGGCTGGATGTCGCTACCGGTGATGAAGATACTACTGCCTGGGTGATGTTTGGTCATCCCTTTTAAAGGCAGGTATCGGCTGTCAGGTTTCAGGTGTCAGTTGGAACCTGGTACCCGGCATCTGAAATCTGATTTAATGGAAAGACTGTCTGCGCTGCCTCTGGCAAAATCTGTCGAGATTGCCTTTAAATCCATCAAGGCCCGGTTTTTTCGGTCCCTGGTTACCACCATGTCTCTGGTTCTGGCCGTGGCTTTTCTTTGCTATGTTCAGGCCGGCAATGATCTAGCCAATGGACTGCTCCATTCCGATCATCCAAAGGCCATGCGGATTCTTCTCCATGCCGGCTACGATGTTCAGCCGGATTCCACCTCCATTACCGAGAGTGCCAAACAGCAGTGGATCGTTATCCTGTCATTGCTGGTCTGTGTGGTCGGCATCGTCAATGCCCAGCTCATGGCTGTAAGTGAACGGTTCCGGGAAATCGGCACCATGAAATGTCTCGGCGCTCTGGACAGCGTGGTCATGCGACTCTTTCTGATTGAGGCGGGGCTGCAGGGGCTGGTCGGTTCGGCCGCCGGTGCCATATTGGGGATTGTCGTTGCTCTGTTGGGTGCCCTGATCACCCTTGGTATACCGGTTTTTTCCTCCTTTCCCCTCACTGCACTGACGATCACAGCCCTCAAGGCCATAGGCATAGGCTGCCTGCTCAGTCTCGTCGGAGTTATCTACCCGGCCATCACCGCCGCCCGTATGGAGCCGGTAGAGGCCATGCGGGTGGAGCAGTAACCCGCTTCCCATACCTCCTGTTGAGAAAAATCGGGAACTCAAAACTCCAATCTCAAATCCCGGAACCACTATTCAATGAGACGGGTGGCGATCAGCCCGAAAAACGAATCACCGGTACCAGACTGAAAGCGCCAGCCCAGCTGGGTCAGGCAGGTGGAACAGAGGGCGTATTGCCAGCTGTAGCCGTCAAACCAGGTGAAGTCGGTGGTCGATTCTCCATGGATACGACATCCAGGCGCCTTCTGAAAGCAGCGGATATCAAAGGCAATACCGGAAGGGTTGAAAAAGACATGGCCATGAAGACCGTTGACCGAGACAGCCTCTTTTTCAGTCGTGATCGGCGCGCTGCAGGCCTTGCACAGCAGCGGTGATTCCTCTAGAGCGTCGGAGGCATCTTCAGGGGTGGATTTCGGGCGGTGTGTTGAACCGCCCGACAGATCAAGTCGATAGCAGGAACGGGGGACCGGTGTTCGGTCAGTTGTCGTCCCGCTGATAGTAGGCAACAATGGAAGCCACCATGTCGGCTATAGTGTACTGCTTAGGTTGAATATCAACCTTGAGCCCATGTTTTTGTACCGTGTCTGCGGTGATCGGGCCGATGACGGCAATGGTGACCGGATCCATGAGCCTGTGCAGTTCTTCATCGGAGGATGCATCAACCATAGTGAGAAAGTTGTCGACCGTGGAGGAGCTGGTAAAGGTCACCAGCTCAATGGTCCCGTTCTCCAGGCGCTCTCGGAGTTCATCTTTCCTGCCCTGGGGCGGTACATTCTGATACACCGGGGCAATGGTCACCGTTGCTCCCGCCTGATCCAGCATTTCCGGCAGGATTTCACGTGCTTTCAGTGCCCGGGGAAGAAGAATCCGTTCACCTGCAACGTTGGTTTTGATCAGGGCCTCGGCCAGCCCCTCGCCGGTGAATTTCTCCGGTATCAGGTCCGCCTTGAGTCCGTATTGGAGCAGTTTGTCGGCCGTAGCGCTGCCGACTACGGCAATCCTGGGGCCACCCAGGCTCCTGGCGTCCATTCCATTTTTCCATAGGTGTTTGAAAAACCAGGTGATGGAGTTGAGGCTGGTAAACAGCAGCCATTGATAGTCGCCGATTTCCTGGAGTGCCTGATCAAGCAGGGTGTACTCATCGACCGGCTCCATGTGCAGGGTGGGGTATTCCAGACAGTCGGCTCCATGTTCTTCCAGCAGGGCCACCAGTTCACTGGCCTGTTCTCTGGTCCGGGTGACCACCATCTGTTTGCCGAACAACGGTCTCCGTTCGAACCAGTCGATTTTTTTTCGTAGTTTGACCACTTCGCCGACAATAACCAGGGCCGGAGGCTTGATACCTGCATCTTTGACGACCTCGGTGATGGTGGCCAGAGTGCCTTCAACGGAGTGCTGCTCCGGGGTCGAAGCCCAGCGGACAACGGCAACCGGGGTTTCCGGCGCTCGTCCGTTGTCGATCAGTTTTTTGGTGATAATCGGCAGATTTTTAATGCCCATGTAAATAACAAGGGTGCCTGCGCCGGTGGCCAGTTTATCCCAGGCAATGTTGGATTCCTTTTTGGTCGGATCCTCATGGCCGGTGACAAAGGCCACTGAGGCGGTATATTTTCTATGGGTAATCGGGATACCGGCATAGGTTGCGGCAGCCGTGGCCGATGTAACTCCAGGTACGACTTCAAAATCAATCCCGGCCGCAACCAGTTCTTCAATTTCTTCAGCCCCGCGCCCGAAGATAAAGGGATCGCCACCTTTCAGGCGGACCACCCGCTTGCCGGCTTTGGCGTAGTCAACCAGCAGCTGGTTGATGCCTTCCTGGGTAAAGGCGTGCAGGCCGCCACCTTTTTTTCCGGCATACACCCGCTGGGCCGTATCCGGTACATGGGTGAGCAGCTTTGGGTTGGCCAGATAATCGTAGACAATGACCTCGGCTCGCTCCAGAAGATATTTTCCCCGCAGGGTAATGAGGCCAGGGTCACCGGGACCGGCACCGACCAGATAGACCTTTCCGGTCTGTTTTTTGTTCTGGGTTGTCATGAGTGTTCCATAAGATAACACTGCCCTGTATTTTCACATAGGTGTGGAGGTTTCAGGCAGGTTGCAGATCGTATTCAGGTGTTGAAAAAGGTTGTATAACGTGCCCCGGAAGGCACGGTACCTATCACAGGGAGAAACCATGCGGTTTTTGCCGGGTTGTTCCGAGAAAAACCATTACTGACTCAGCTTGCGGCTTATTACCATTTTTTTTCCAATTCGTCTAGTAGGGCGGCGGCAAAGAGCGGAATCATCAGCTCATGGTGGCCGGTGAAGTTGAACCCGCGGCCGCCTTCCATGGTGGGACGATGAACTACATTGGTGGACGGCCGGTAATGGCGGATAAAATCGAAGTTGGCGGTGGTGAATTTTTTGACTTCAAAGCCAAGGTTCCGGACCACGGTCAGGGCCTTGAGAAAAATTTCCGGAAGGATGACGGCGGAACCGACATTGAGATATGTCCCGCCTTCAAGCTTGCTGACCAGACGGCAGAACACACGAAAATCGAAATAGCTGGTCTGGCCGATCGCGGCGCCGTCTGCACTGGGATGGATATGAATGATATCCGTGCCCACAGCCACATGGACCGTAACCGGGATGCCGAGTTTGCAGGCCTGGGCCAGCAGGCTCTGGTCGTTATGAGGAAAATTGTGTTCAAGCAGGGCCTGCCCTACGGCCTGACCCATGCCGATATTCTGTTTGGCCCCGTCGTTGATGGCAGTATTCAGCACCTCACCGGTCTCTCTGGCTGCGCCAAAGGCTCCGGCCCCAAGGACATCGGCAACCTCTTCCGAGGTGCGGCCGACCATGGCGATTTCGGTATCGTGGATAATCCCGGCCCCATTTAGGGCAATAGAGCTCAGGATACCTCGTTTCATCAGGTCGATAAGGATGGGGTTGAGGCCAACCTTGATAACGTGGGCACCCATGCCCAGCATAACCGGTTTCTTGGTCTGGATTGATCGGGCGACAGATTGAATGAGTTCAGGAAACTCAACTCCTGCGAACTGTGCCGGTAGGGCGGCTAGAAGTTGGCTGACCCGCATGTCCGGTGATAGCGGGCGGGCAAAATCGTCAATGCTGACCTTGGAATGGCGGCCATGCACGGAATAGGTCTTCAGGTCGGTGAAATCAAGTGGCTGTATGGTTTGTTGTGGCATGATCAGGGACAGGGGAAAAGGGAGATGAAAGAGAGAAGATTACAAGAGATTCAGCCTGCGGAAAACATTTCCGTCTCGACCATCTCGCAGAGCAGATGTTCCACCCAGAGATGTACTTCCTGGATATGCGGGGTGGAATCCGAGGGGACGTTGAGCACCATATCACTGACCCGGCTCAGGTCGCCGCCCGGGTTTTTTGTTCCACCGGTCAGGGCAACCGTTCGCAGGCCGATTTCCCGTGCCGTTTCCATGGCCTTGACCACATTGGCAGAGGTTCCTGAGGTGGAGATGCCCAGAGCCAGATCCTCGGGTTTAGCCAGGGCCTGTACCTGTTTGGCGAAAATCTGGTCAAAGGAAAAATCATTACCGATGGAGGTGAGAACCGAGGTGTCGGTTGTCAGGGCCAGCGCGGGCAGGGGGCGCCGGTTGATCAGAAAGCGGTTGACGAATTCAGCCGTCATGTGCTGGGCGTCGGCCGCGCTGCCGCCGTTGCCGAAGATGAGAAGCTTGCCACCGTCTTCAAAGGTTTCAACAATCCAGTTGGCCACGGTGACAATGTCATCAGCGGCTTCCTTGGCAAAGGCCTCTTTTGCCATGATGGATTGAACCAGGTTTGCAGAAATAAGTGTTTTCATATGTTCTACAATGAATGAAAAAACAGGTGCTGTCAAATAAAAAAGCGTTTCCCCGTCCAGGCAGGG
>CAZPXI010000176.1:0-5716 GCA_964590715.1 uncultured Desulfobulbus sp. | reverse complement strand
TTGAGTCTTCCGTGATGTCGATGGTCTGAACATCTGTAATCACCGGTGCATCATTTGTCCCGTTAACGGTCATGACCAGATCATGGGTGGTGCCGTCGGCGGATGTTACGGTGACGGTATCGGTGACCGTGTCTCCCTGATCCAGCTGCTGGACGTTGTCGGCATCGTTGTTCAGAGAGTAGCTCCATGAACCGTCTTCAGCTACTTCAAGCGAGCCGTAAGTGCCGTCGATTGTTCCGGCCTGAAAATGGGCTTCGCCTGCATCGGGATCAACGATGGAGAGTTGACCGGTAACAGTTTGTGCCGTATCTTCGGTTGCCGCTCCACCGGAACCGGTAATCACGGCCTGGTCATTTGTGCCGGTAACGGTAACCGTGGTTGTCGCGGTGCTGGTTCCCCCATGGCCGTCGGATATGGTGTAGGCGATTTCTACATGTTGGCTTTCCCCTTCGGCGAGATGGTCAAAATCCGCGCCCGGATTAAAGGCGATGGTGCCGTCATCATTGATGCCGACCATTCCCAGTCCATCGTCAACCGAGACCTCGGTGATGTGCAGGGTGTCGCCGTCGGAATCGGAATCATTTGCCAGCACATCAATGGCAACGGAGGAATTTTCCTCTGTCGAAACAGCGTCATCAGCTGCCAGGGGCGAATGGTTGACCGGTTTTTCGACCTGAACAGGTTCATCCGTCGGGCCGGATTGTTGGGTATTGGTTCCGGCGTGTTTCGTCTCCGGGCCCGGAGTTTGACTGTTCTGCATTCCGGTTGCTGCAGGCTGAGGCGGGGTGTTGAACCCATCTTCCCGGGCTGGTCCATCCTGAGAAAATCCATCTTGAGGAAAGACTGTGCTTTCCGTGTTGGCATGCTGTATTTCAGGGCTCTCGGTCGACAGAGGTGCCGTGTTGCCGCCGGACAGGGCCTCGGCTGAAGGGACTGAACCTGTTTTTTCAATAGCAGAATGCGGTCGGGATGTGGCCGGTTCATCCACTGTCTGAAAGCTGTGTACAGAGTCATCATGCTCTGCAAGGACCGTTGTTGAGACCTCATCGTCGGAATGGCTCGGATTCATCTCCTGTTGAGAAGCCCTTTCCCGCAGATTGTCCCGTTCAGTCTCGCTACCATAATGCAGGTTGCCAATGGATGACTCGTCGTCGGTTTCCCGCCGTTCGGTCTGCCACTGTTTGGCCTTCAGCTCGTCCTGATTGTGTTCCTCCGTAGGATAATCAAACCAGTTGTCCCGGGGCGCTGCATTCTGTGTAGTCGTATTCTTCTCTGCCATCCTTCGCCTCATTTGGAGGAGTTATCTGCGGTCTCAACCATAAAAAAAACCGGATTGCCCCTGTCTACTCGGCAACCCGGCTGTCCCGTCTCATGGACCCGTGGCTTTCCGTCCCCACTTCACAATGGGTTTGGCTTTATTCAAGGTATTTAGGAATATCCGTTATCGATAATGCAAATGGCGGGCCTGTTTTGTTAAAGAAAGTATGCCGATCAAAAGCAATATGTTACGAGTTTTCCCTTCGTCGAAGGGCTCTATGTGCAGGTGTGAATGTAATTCGAATTACATCAGGGGGATTCAGGAGTAATGGCGATTTTATGTCAAAAAAGAGAGAGAAGATACTGATAGAGTTTACCCCCAGTAATCATCGATTTCCGTTTCAGCCGTCTGCATATCCATTACCGCCGTGACCTGATTGCCCTGCTCATTATAGACAAGGCGGTCAAAGGCTATCATGTTGGCCATGGCAATGCCCCGGCCATGGTTATGCGAGGCCCGTGAAGGGTCGAACTCAAGAAAAGCTTTCCAGTTAAACCCCTTACCCTGATCGGTGACCTGCAGGTAGTAGGTTCCCTGTTTCTTTTCAAAGATGACCGTGACCTTTTTGTCCAGAAACTCCGGAAGCTCCAGCCTGTGGGCAACTTCTTCCCGCCAGCAGTTGCTCTCCATCAGTTCGGTTTTTTCCTCATAGCTTATGGACAGATTCCCATGTTCCACTGCATTGATCAAGAGTTCCGAGATGCCGGTCAGGGCTCGGTCGGGATCCGGAAAACAGTTGGCAAGAAAGGAGGCCAGACTTTCAGCTTCATCAAGGGTTCTGCAGCTGCCCTTCAGAACCTGGATAAGTCCGAAACTCATCCGATGGCGATGCATTTCAGCCCGGAGCACCTTGCGTTGCTCAACCTCTTTTATCGCCGAGGAAACGACGGACAGTAATGTCTTCCGCTCAATGGGTTTGGTCAGGTAATAAAAAACACCGGCTTTGATCCCTTCACTGATCTGCTCGGGTTTGTCGGCCGCCGTCTGCATGATGATCGGAATATGTTTGAGTTCGTTGTCCGTCTGGATCTGTCTGGTGACTTCCATGCCGTCCATTTCAGGCATCATTCGATCCAGCAGAATGACGTCAAAGCCTTCTTCCTGGTGACTGCGCAGTTCAGCCATAGCCTCAAGGCCGTTGGTCGCCCTGGAAATCTCATACCCCTCCTTCTCCAGAATGGAGGCCAAAAGGTGCAGGGCCGTGGGGTTGTCGTCAACGACCAGGATTGCATTTTTTTTGATCTGTAGGCCCTGGGAAGCTGCAGTGCTGCTTGGTGTTATCATTTTCGCCTCATCTGTATGTGCGTTATCGTTCACTGAAAGCTGAATTCAGGGCCTTGTGAATGGGTTTGAGGAAATAGGCCAACAGGCTTTTCTGACCGGTAATAATGTCGGCGTTGACGATCATTCCCGGAAGGACAAGGTTTTGCTTTGGATCCTTGCCGACATAGCTCTGTTCAAGGGTGACCACACCTTTGTAAAAGGTCTGGCCCCGTTTATTGGCAAAAGTAGTTGCCGAGAGACCAGCTACGGTTCCGTTTATGGCCCCATAACGGGAAAAATCATAAGAGGTGATTTTTAGGATCACGGGAAAGCCAACTTTGATATGACCGATATCGTTTGGTGAAATTTTGACCTCGGCATAAAGCTCGCTGTCGGCGGGAACAATTTCCATCAGTTCTCTGCCCGGGGCAATTATGCCGCCCACGGTATGGACTTCAAGCCCTTTAACCACCCCGTCCACCGGAGAGCGGATGGCCAGCCGTTCAATCTGCTGCCCGAGTTTTTCTTTGATCTCCAGGGCGTCCGCCCGTTCGCTTTCAAGGACGCCAAGCTGTTGCAGTGCTTTGTCCCGGGCTTTGGTGACCAGAGACTGCAGGCGCCATTCATATTCGCTGATGGCATCCTGGGCCTGGATTATCTTTATCCTCAAGCCGGCGACCTGCCCCTGCTGCTCATTCAGCTCCCGAACAACGGCCAGATAGGTGATCTCTGCAACCAGCCGTTCCTTGTAGAGCTTGTCCTGGGTTGCAAAGGCGGTTTGTGCAATCTCCAGCGTCTTTTGGGCTGTTGCCAGTTCATGGGTCAGCAGCTTGACCTGTTCTTTTTTCTGAACCAGCTGTTGGTTCAGGATTGCCTGTTCCCGTTGCAGAGAATCCAGCATGCCGGTAAGAATTTCTTTTTCCGGTGAGTCATCATCATTGTACTCGCTGCAGAGGCGATAAAATGCACTGCGGTCACCGCTGATAAATGCCCGCAGTCTGGCCGCCCGTAAATTAAGAAGACGCACCTTGGTTGCGACCCGTTCAAAGTCGCTGCGAATGTTTTCTCCTCTCAGTCGCAGGAGGATCTGTCCTTTCTTGACCACATCGTCGTCCCGAACAAGAATTTCCTCAACACTGCCGCCTTCCAGGTGCTGGATTGATTGGACATAGGAGGAGGGAACGATTTCTCCGCTGGTGCGCGCCATCTCCTTTATCTGGGTGAGAGCGGTCCAGCTCACGAAAATAAAAAAGGCCAGGCAGATGATCAACATGGTGGTTCGAATGAGGTACGGTGTCCGTGCCTCTTCAAGCATCACCGATTGAGAAAGAATCCGCAGCTGTTCGGTTTTGTCTCTGTTCTTGCGAGCCATGGCGTGTGGTTACCAGGTTTCAGGTTTCAGGTTACTCGTCTATGACTGCTCAATGCAATAGTCGTCTCATGTCTGCAGGGCATTGAGGAGCTCTTCCGGTTCTCCGGCCAGAACCTGACCAGTTCCAGTCAGGTACACCATGCGGTCGGCCAGCAGGACATCGGATTTTCGGTCGGTGACAAAAAGGATGGTTTTGTTGCCCCGTGCCTTTTGCAGATATTCGCGAAAGAGGATTCCGGTTACCAGATTGATTACTGCAGAGGGGAATTCATCAAAAAGCATGATTGCTGAATCCCGCAGGTATCCCCGGGCCAGATTGAGCTGGAACGAGAAAACTGAGGAGAGTTGCTCGGACCGGTAATCGCCGATAAAGGTGTTCAACCCCTTGGGCAAGAGTTGAATATCTTCCAGCGCCCCGGCCCAGGTCAGGGCATCCATGAGTTCTTGGTCGGTGGCATCCGGTTTGACCATTCGCAGGTTTTTTTCAATAGTGCCATGAAAGAGTTCTATGATCTGAGGGACATAGGAAATATTTTTTCTCAGTTCAACCGGGTCACGCTGCCTGATATCGAGGCCGTCAATCAGGATGGAGCCCATCTGTGGAATATAGAGGCCATTGGTCAGTTTCAGCATTGAGGTCTTGCCCGAACCCGACCCCCCGGCGATGGCGATGATCTCCCCTGTTTTTACCTGCAGGTTCATTCCGGAAATAACCGGCCCTCGTTCACTGGTATATCTGAGGCCGACACCGGTGAAGGTGATGTTTCCTTTCAATCGGAACAGGGCCGGGTCAACAGCCGTGAGCTTGCCCTCCGGCGGGGTACGGACCAGTTTGTGGACCTGGCCGATGCTGCGAAAGATAAAACGGATTCGGATCAGGGAGTTGACAATGGCCTGCATGGGGGTGAGTACCCGCCAGACCAGCATCATGGAGGCGATCAATGCGCCGGTAGTAATCCGGCCCTGCCAGACCAGCCAGATTCCGGTGGTCAGTGTGCTGATCCCGGCAATGACCGACAGGCCGTAAGCAAAGGCCTCTATGAGCGAGGTCAGAAAGGCGGAAGAAAAACTGGTCATGGCGGCCTGGCCGGACAACTCATGAAAGCGCTGCCACCAGGTATCTCCCAGGCCGTGGGCCTTGAGCGCCCTGATTTTTTTCATGGTTTCCACCAGCAGGGCCTGCTTTTTTACTCCGGCGATCGCCCCCTCCTCGGTGCGGGCCTGGATTCTCGGCAGCATGACAAGGGCGAGGGTTATATAGCAAAGTGCCAGGATTAAAGGGATCAGGGCCAGCGGCCCGCCGATGACGGCGATGGTGATGAGGAAAATCAGGGTAAACGGCAGTTCCAGTACCGCTATCCCGGTCGGACCGGAAAAGAATTCACGAATGGAGTCGAAATCTTTGATTCGGGCCACCTGGGATGGAATGGAGGAGCCTTCAATCAGGCGCGGCGGTAAAAAGAGCAGGCGCTCAAAGATCAATTGGCTGGTGATGGCATCGACCCGAACCCCGAAAAAAGCCAGACTTCTGGCCCGCAGGTAGCGCAGCATGACTTCCATGGTCATGGCCAGCAGGGCGCCGAAAACAAGGTATTGCAGGGTTGCAACCGAGCGGCTGCCGATTACCTTGTCATAGACGGTCATGACAAACAGAGACGAGGCCAGGGCCAGGATATTGATCAGGAAGCTGACCATAAAGGCCTGCAGAAAGATAGCGTCAAACCGTTTGATCAGCTGGCGAAACCATTGCAGCGGTTTTTCAC
>CAZPXI010000175.1:0-5815 GCA_964590715.1 uncultured Desulfobulbus sp. | reverse complement strand
AACAACATGTTAAATGCTATTTTCGGATAAACCATCATTCCCGGCGCGCCGGGCACAACGAACCCTCATGTTCCGGCAGGCCGGACACAACGAGGAATGAAAATAGAAGAACCAGGGAAGAGAATCGCAGTATAACGCCGCAGGCGGAAACTGTTCTGACTTCTGTCCTCTGTCTTCTGGCTTCTGTTTTCGGATAAATCGCTTAGACAGTGAGCTGGCCCGTCCAGCCAATAAGAACAGCGGTTCCATCCCGTTCTGCCTGAAAAAGACAACACGCTCTCAAGCTTCATCCAGCGTAGCATTCTTAAGGCACACCTTCATGCCAAAAAAATGACACCATTGTCACCCTCCAATCGGTTAACAGGATATCCTGCAAGTTATCAAATTGTTTTTTCAACAAAAAAAACCGCTACGAATCACATGGAATATTAATTGCTATAAGGGGCAGAAAGCGTGAGATACTTATAACCAATGATTAAATCTGCCAAAATACTGCCTACCATATTCCTCCTGACCGTTATACTCTGCCGGTCATCCTGGGCGACCTCGGTCTTGAATAAAATCACCCTGACCGATGAGGGCAGCAGCCTGCAGGTCTTTCTCCGCTTTTCCGAGTCACCCACTTATAAAATGAAAATTCTGGGAAAAAGAGTCGACCTGATCTTGACAGACACAGTACCGGCCGACGATTTCACGGATGTGCCAGGCAATGATAAAATGATTAAAATGGTCAGCAAAAGGTATCATGACCATTTTCGGGTTTCTCTCTATTTCAGGTACCCGCCGCAGAATGTCAATATCCGACAATCGAAAGAAACCTCTTCCCTGATGCTGGACATTCTTCTGGGCAACCCCTTTTCCGCACTCTACCCCGACCTTTCCGCACGACTGCATGGATTGACGGTCCTCAATCGCAATGAAATAGACTTTACCAATCCGCTCTACGCCTCAAGCTATGGCGACAACTGGAAACTTTTTATTGAAAATTTTGAAAGTCCGGTCACCATCCATCCCGAACAACTTTTCAGTCTGCCGCCATTTCCCCTGGCAGCATCCATCAAACCGACAATAGCGATCAACCAATGGTTACCCGACAAAATCATGGCGCTGAGCAAAACAAACGACTGGCCGCAGGTTTCGCTGGCTCTGAAGGATCAACTGGAGATTGAAGGGAATGAGGAGTACAGAAACCGCCTGCTGCTGACCTATGCTGAAAGCCTGGTCCGCAGTGGCCAGTACCAGGAGCCCTACAAGCTCCTGCAACAGATCTCCTTCACCTATCCGGAATCGCCCCAGGACATCTACGCCAAACTGCTGTTTATCTATCTGACGGCAATGCATGAAGATCCCTATCTGGCCGAAATAAAACTGAGACAGTTCAGGAATCAAGAGAAAAACGACACTCCTTTTACATCCTATCTCAATATTTTCCAGGCTGAACTGGCCCTGGCAACCGGACGGATTAAGGATGCCGTCGCCATACTCAAACGGGATACTATCGCCTATACAGGTGGGAGCGAACTGTTACGCCTGCTGCGCCAGGCAGACACCTATTTCGACAGGGGCGCTCAGGTTAAGGCATTGGTTGCCTACAGGAACCTTGATAGACGATCGGATATTGTTCAAAAACATCCGGCTTCACTGGCAAGATACAGTGACACGCTGTACACGCTTGGACGTTTTGCTGAGGCTGCTGAAAAATACCAGCCACTGGTTGAACTGCTTACAGATACGAACATACAGCATCTGGCCATGTTTCGGCTGGCTATGAGCAGGCTGCATTCCGGCAAGAAATGGACCCGGGTTTTTCCTCTGTTTGCCCGCATCCAGAACACCTTTCCCGGGACGGAAGGTGCCTATCGTGCCGGTCTGAAGCTGACGGATATACATTTTTTAAACGGCAAGGCCCGAGACAAACGGGTCGCACAGGATTACGGGCGACTCGGGCTCGTTGCCAATCGTATTGAACTTCGTGAAGAAGCACTGGTCAAGCAGGCCATGGTCAACGCCCTTATCGGCAAACATGAGCTGAGTATAGAACAGGCTATGGATATCCTGAGAAATTTTCGCCACGGCAAGCTCACGGTCGAAACCAGAGCCTTGATTGTGTCTCAGCTCTCCAGTGTAATAAAAACCATGATTGCCGATAAAAAATATGTGGCGGCTCTGGTCCTGGCCAAAAAAAACCGTCTCTTTTTTGCCCGAGGCTGGCTGGATGTCGGCCTCCTCTATGATCTTGCCGAAGCCTATGTAGAACTCGGGGTATATGACCGGGCTGTACGTGCCTATCTGTATATCCTTGAAGTTTCCACCGAAGAAGAACGTGAAAAGGTGTACAAGCCGCTGCTGACGGCACTTTATGAAAGCGGGAAATACGCCCAGATTGAAGACTATGCCGACCGTTACTTTTTCCGTTACGAGGACAGTCCGGGAGCAGCCGATATCTTCCTGCTTCGCATTAAGGCATTGCAGAAGGATAATAAAATTCAACTTGCAGCCTCCCTGCTCGACGCTCCCGACAGATTTTCAACCCCTGAAATCAATCGCACGGCCAGCCGAATCTACTTCGAACTCCGACAATGGGAGAAGGTCATCACTCTGTTGACCTCAGAACAACTCTCCAATGAGTGGTCCGATGGTGAACGGGATTACCTTCTTGCGGAATCTCTGTTCCAAAGTGGACAATTTGCAAAAGCACGCCCTGTTTTTGAGCGATTGCAGGAGGAAAAGCCGTATATCGAGCTGGCCATGTTTCGATTGGCTGAGATAGATCTCAAAGACGGAAATCCGGAAAGTGCCCTTAAGCAGTTTCAACAACTGGCCGAAAAAGGAAAAGACCCGCGCTGGATTAAAATGGCCAGAGAAGAAATCAGTATTTTACGCCTGAAAGGCATAAAGCTGTAACCATATGTCGCACCTGCTGTCACAACAGGTCTCGTCTACAAACACGATCCAGGAGAAGGAGATGCCTTTTATTCAACAATTTGACACAACCATGAACCTGCTGCAAAAGGTTCTGGATCTCAGGGCCCGTAACCAGCAGGTTATCAGCTCGAACATTGCCAACGCAGACACCCCCGGCTACTCCGCATTGTCTTTTGAGTTTGAAACGCAACTGAAAAGCGCCATAGCGGGAGGTGACCTGAAACCGGTTGCCGGCAGGGAAGACCACATCCCCTTATCCTCATCAAATATATCACAGGTTCAAGGAGATATCGTTGTCCACCCGGATAAAACCGGCATCGGAGACAGGAACTCGGTCAGCGTAGACCAGGAGATGGTTAAATTGTCGGAGAATGAAATCCTTTACGAAACCGCCATCACCATGCTCAACAAAAAGCTGGCCATCCTCAAGTATGTATCAAACGATGGCAGATAAATTGCATGCATTCTGTACAACCCTTGAACGGAGAAGGAAATGGATATTTTTGCAACATTGAAAATAGGCGCCTCAGCACTGAAGGCTCAGCGAACCCGGCTCAATACCATCAGTTCAAACCTGGCCAACGCGGAAACCACATCAACCCCGGAAGGGGGGCCCTATAAAAAGAAATCCGTTTATTTTGAATCCACTCCTATCCCATTCAGCGGTCATCTGGAAAACAGTATGGACAAGAACATACAGGGTGTAAAGGTCGCAAAAATCATTGAAGACAACACGCCGCCCCAGAAGATCTACAACCCTACGCATCCCGATGCCGGTGATGACGGGTATGTGGAAATGCCCAATATCAGTGTACTTAAAGAAATGGTGGATATGATGTCTGCCACCGGAGCCTACGAGGCTAACACAACGACCATTAAATCGGCCAAACGTATGGCGTTGAAAGCCCTTGAAATCGGGAGATAGTAGATGCAGCCAATCCAGGGAATCCAACCGACCCCGCTTCAAAATACACCCCAAAAAGCCGAAGTCACTGAAGCGGAAAACAGCTTTAGCGACATGCTTACAGGGTTGGTCGGCGAGGTCGACAGCCAGCAGAAGGCTGCAGACGCAGCTGTCCAGGAAGTCCATGCCGGTGGGGCAAAGAATCTGCATGAGGCCATGATTGCCATGGAACAGGCGGATATTTCAATCCGTTTCATGGTCCAGGTTCGCAACAAGGCCATGGACGCGTATCAGGAAATCATGAGAATGCAGGTCTAGAAGGGTTAAACGGTTAGCGGGTGCAGAAGACGTGGAATTCATAAATAAAAAGAATAACAAAAATGGCTGAACAGACTGAAACAACTCCTCAGGCGGAAACACCGAAAAACGGTTTGCAAGTCCTGATCGGGACGATACAAAAGTGGCCGCTGTCCCGTAAGCTTGCATTGGTTGCGGTGACCTTTATCTCGCTGGCCCTGTTTGCCGTTATTATTCTCCAGGCCCGAACTGCAGACTACCAGCTGCTGTATTCCGACCTGGGTGAAAGTGATGCTGCGTCCATTATCTCCTGGCTCAAGGCAAACAACACTCCGTATCAGCTGACCAACAACGGCCACAATATTCGGGTACCGGCCAACGGTATCCATGAAACAAGGCTACAGCTAGCCTCCGCCGGCCTGCCACAGGGCGGAGGGATTGGTTTTGAAATCTTTGACAAACAGTCATTCGCCTTAACGGACTTTGTCCAGAAGGTGAACTATACCCGTGCTCTGCAGGGTGAACTCGCCCGAACCATTTCCTCGCTTAAACCAGTGGAAACGGCAAGAGTACACCTTGCTCTGCCTGAAAAACGGCTCTTTAAAAATCAGCAGAAACCGGCAACAGCATCAGTCATTGTAAACCTCAGGCCCGGTCGACAGATTCATGAATCCCAAATCCAGGGAATCGTTCACCTGGTGTCCAGCTCCATTGAAGGACTCAGCCCCGATGATGTCGTCATTATTGACCAGAACGGCAATGTCCTGACCAGAAATGAGGACAAAGGATTACTGGGCAGTATGTCTCCCAACATGCTTGAATTTCAGCTTCAGGTCGAAAAAACCATGGAAGAACGGGCCCAGTCTCTTCTTGACAAATCTCTTGGGGTAAAAAATTCCATGGTCAGAGTGACCGCCACCCTGAACTTTTCCCAGTTTGAAAAAACCGAGGAACTCTATGATCCGGAAGAGCCCGTTATCCGCAGCGAACAGGTAAACGAAGAGAAGTCAGGTTCTGAAATCGTCGGCGGCGTTCCAGGGGTCCAGTCAAATCTCCAGGGAGCCGCAACCAGTTCCGCCGGGGCCACGCCACCTTCAAGCAGATCGCAGAGAACCACCAACTATGAGATAAGCAAGGTTATTTCAAAGACAATCAACCCTGTCGGTACCGTACAGAAAATTTCCGTTTCCGTACTGGTGGCGGACAAGATCGTTCCGGCCACCGACAAGGAAGCGGAAAAATCCGTGCCGCGCTCAAAATCGGAACTCCTTGCCCTTGAGAAGATGATTTCTTCGGCCCTCGGCCTGGATAAAGCCCGGGGAGACAAGATAGAGATCACCTCCATGCCCTTTATCGAAACAGCAACCATCCCTACAGATGAGGGGCTCAGCGAAAACGCACTCTATGCGTATATGCCGATTATCCGTTACGGAGTGTTCCTGCTCGGCGGACTGCTTATCTATTTTCTCATGATAAAACCACTGATTAAGACCCTGCGTACCGATGTGACCCAGCATTACAAAACCGTACAGGAACTTGAAGAAGAACGGACCAAAACCGCACAAGCAGCCCAACAGGCCGAACTCGACGCTCTCATGCGTGATCCTGTCCTCCGTATACGTGAGGCCATTCAAACCAATCCGGTCTTTGCCGCCCACATCCTGAAAAACTGGCTCCACGAAAAAGGTT
>CAZPXI010000174.1:0-5848 GCA_964590715.1 uncultured Desulfobulbus sp. | reverse complement strand
GGAGATGCTCAGACCAAACCTGCGATGGATCCGGCCAAATCAATCCAGAAAAACAAGATTGTCTGCCTGGAATGCGGCGAATCCTTTAAAATGCTCTCCCCAAAGCATCTGCGTTCCCATGACCTGACCTTGAAAGAGTATCGGGCAAAATATGGTTTTACCGCCCGGCAGCCGCTCTGTGCCAAGGCCTTATCGGAGAAAAGATCCAAATCCGGGAAAAAACGCGGCCTGCCTGAAAATCTGCGTAAATCAATTGCCGCCCGATCCGGCAAGAAGAAGAAATAACCATTCCGCTTGTTTAATCGGGGTGGGCCGACCACCCCGATTCATTCCGTCGCCTTTGTATCCCCGGCGGAATAATCACCATGCAAGCCCTCACAAGCATTGCCGAGACAGAAAAACCCTCTGAACTTCAATGATTGTCGGTGTCATAGATCGCAAAGACTTCCAGTAGTGATGTGGCAATGTCCACATGACGAGCGAACCGCATAGCCGTCAAGCTAAGGAGAAACAGGCCGGATTGGTAACGTTGTGGGTCGGACTTCAGTCCGACAGATGGTCGGTCAACGCAGGATTGTCGGACTGAAGTCCGACCCACATTGCGGCAAAAGAGCCCAATTGCTCTTAGCTTGACGGCTATGGAGCGAACCGGTGAGACTCCGCGAAGCCTCGCCACCGACGGCGGAGAGATCCTATCATCTTGTAATTCCGTACTGGGCAAATGGCGGCTTTAACTTTTTCGAGGCCATTATGATTGGTATTTTTGATTCCGGTGTCGGCGGCATGACCGTCGCCCGTGCGATTGAGCAGATGTGTCCGGGCTACCCTCTGGTCTATTTCGGTGATATCGCAAAAACGCCCTACGGCTCCAAGAGTCCGGACACCATAAAAAACTACTCCGTAAACAATACGGACTTCCTGCTGCAACATGGGGCTGAACTCATTGTCATCGCCTGCAACTCAGCCGCCAGTACCGCGCGTGAAACCCTGCACAAGCAATACAATGTGCCGATTCTTGACGTTATCACCCCGGCGGTAAACAGGGCGGCTAAAATCAGTAAAAACGGCAGGATAGGCGTAATCGGGACCCGGGCGACCATCAAAAGCGGTATTTACGAACAGGGCATCAGCCGGCAGCGTCCCGAAAGCAAAGTCCTCAGTCAGGCCTGTCCGCTGCTGGTCCCGCTGGTGGAAGAGGGGTGGCTGAACAAACAGGAAACCAAGATGATTATCCGCCGCTACCTGCATCCGATGCGCTCGCGACAGATCGACACCCTGGTTCTGGGCTGTACCCATTACCCTTTGCTTAAACACCTGATAGGGCCGCGTATAGGCCGCCGGGTACAGCTCATTGACTCCTCAATCGAAGTTGCACATGCCGTACATTCCTTTCTTGATGCCCATCCGGACAGCGCACGGCGATTATATAATCCTGAAAAAAAGAGCCGTTTTTTTGTCTCCGACCTGACGGAAACCGCCCAACAACTGGCTGCCAAGATTTTTGGCCGCCCTATCCCCCTGGAAAAAACAAATGCGTAATCTTTTTAATCTTTTTACCCTTTGTAGTTTTTCGTGTATTATCCTCACGGCATTGCTGCTGCCGACGATCCTGACCCCGAAAAACTGCAGAGCCGAATCTGAAAGCCTGCAGCAAGAGCTCCTTTCTCTACAAAAGGCCTACCGCCGCCTGACAAGCCTCCGGTTTGACTTTGCCCAGTTAACCCGGACCGGTTTACGCAGCAGAACCGGGAATGGAAACGCCGTCTTTGTCCGGATGGCTGACCCCGAAAAACCTGGAATCATGCGCTGGAACTATACGGATCCCGACCCACAGATCATTTTAAACGACGGTGACAAGCTCTCTATATATACGAAAAAAGACCACCAGCTGATCGTCACCTCCGCTGCTGAACTCAATGCCGACATCACCTACGCCTTCTTTTCCGGCAGCAAAAATTTGAGTGACGACTTCATACCGGCCGCCCCGGACAGACGGTACGGCTTTGCCCTGCCGGACACCCCGCTTGAGGCCATCCGCCTGACCCCGCGTAAACCCCATCCCCAGATTAAGGCGGTCCAGCTTTGGTTTGATCAAAACTTTCTCATTCACCGGATTATCATCGAAGATCATTTCGATTCCATCACCGAATTGACCTTTACCAATATCCGGACCGACACCATTGATGCAGGTAATCGAAAACAGGTTGACGCCATCCTCAACCTTGATCTGCCTCCGGATACGGAGATCATTAGTCAATAAACCTATGCGTATCTCCCTCGTCTCCATGCCCTGGGCAATCTTCAACCGCCCATCCGTTCAGCTCGGGGCTCTGCAGGCCTATCTGAAAGAGCAGTTTCCCGGGGACCGGATCGACACCCACCATCCTTATCTTTCCGCCGCCGGTGCAATCGGCCTGGAACGGTACCGAACAATCTCGGAAAATCCATGGGCCGGGGAAGCGCTGTACAGCAGTCTTCTTTTTCCACAGGCCCGTGAACGGGCGAAAAAGTTGTTCCGCCGTGAAAAACGAGATCTTGCCGATCAATTCGACCACATAAGCGGGCAGCTTGAGACCCATTTTCACAGCTGGCTGGCCGGGCAGAACTTTTCCGACAGTGACCTGCTGGGCCTGTCCATATGCTTCAGCCAGCTGATCCCCTCGCTGTATGCGGCCGGAGAAATAAAAAAAATCTATCCCGATCTGCCCATTCTCTTCGGTGGTTCCACCTGCACCCCGGCGGTCGGGGCCGGCCTGTTGCAGACTTTTTCAGCTATCGATTGCATTCTGACCGGAGAGGGAGAACAACCCCTGGCCGCACTCATCCGACATCTCAAGGGCGAGGCCCCCTTTCCCGACAAGAACATCATCAGGCGAGAAGGTGACAAAAACACCGCGTTTTGCCTGCAGAACCATGAACAAAAAAATTTAGAAAATCTACCGATACCGGAGTATGACGACTACTTTCTGGAACTCAAAAACCAAAAGTTATCGTTTATTCCCGAGCTGCCCATAGAATTTTCCCGCGGCTGCTGGTGGAATAAATGCAGTTTCTGCAACCTGAACCTCCAGTGGTGCGGTTACAGGTACAAGCACCATGAAAAGATCCTGGCCGAAGTTGAGTTCCTCGCCGATCGTCATAAATGTCTGGATTTCTTTTTTACCGACAATGCCCTGCCGCTCAAGGAGGCAAGATTTTTCTTTCAAAAAACCGCAGAAAAAAATACAGACCTCCACTTTTTTGCTGAAATCCGGGCGCCCAAATCATCAAAAGAGTGCACAATCTACCGGCATGGTGGCCTGCGCTCCATCCAGGTCGGCATAGAGGCCCTGTCCGGCTCTCTTCTGCAGCGCATGTGCAAGGGCACAACCGTGATTGAAAATATTGCGGCCATGAAGTTTGCAGCGGCGGCGGGTATTCGTCTGGACGGTAACCTGATCCTTGAATTTCCCGGTTCCACCGACCTGGAAGTGGAAGAAACACTGGCGGTGCTTGAGGCCGTCTTGCCCTACAGACCGCTGCAGGGAGCCGGTTTTTTCCTCGGCCAGGGCTCTCCGGTCAGCCGGCATCCCCGGCAATTCGGTATCCGGGCAACAACCCATCATCCCAACAACCGCCTTCTCTTTCCAAAGGAAATGCTCTTAAAACTCGACCTTCTCATCAAAGGCTTTCGCGGAGATCGATCAGTGCAGAAAAAATGCTGGCTCCCGGTTCGCCGCAAGATCACGGCATGGCACGCGTTTCACCAAAAACGGGCCTGTACCGACAGACCTGCTCTTAGTTTGCGTGACGGCGGCACCTTTCTGCTTCTGCGCCAGGAACGGCCGGATCTGCCGACTCTGCGCCACCGGCTGAAAGGACTGTCGCGAAAGATTTATCTGGCCTGTGAGGAACCGGTCACTAAAAAGGAGTTGCTGGAGCGCTTCAAGACGATTAAAGAGGAGCAACTGACAGCCTTTTTGGATGGTCTGAGCAGAGATCATCTCATCTACTGCGATGCGACCCACTGTCTGGCCCTGGCCATCAGAGAAACCAGCATGGCTGGACCAGGTAAGCGGAGCGAAGCGCAGACTCCGGGTCTTTAACGTCACAGCCACAGCAAATGATGAAAATATTACGTAACAACAACATGTTGCGGGAGAATTTCGGACAAAAAACGTAACGGTGCTGCAGGAAAAGCTGAACAACGACCAGCAGCATTACAAAAAAAAACCACCTCTACCGAACAAGCAACTCCAGCCTGTACGACCATGAAGATTGCCATCCTTTCCGACAGCCACGATCATATCCCCAATTTCGCCCGCGCCATCAACCGGGCCAATGCTGCAGGGGCTGAAATACTGATCCACTGCGGCGACCTGATATCCCCGTTCATGCTGCCGTATCTGTTTCACTTCAATGGCCCCATTCACCTTATTTACGGCAATAACGTCGGTGATCAACACCTGATCTCCTCACGCTGCGCCACTGATTTTGACCGGATAACCCATCACGGCATTGAAGGAAGTCTTGAGGCGGACGGACTGCAAATCGGTTTCAACCATTATCCGGCCCTTGCCCGTGGGCTTGCAGCGGGCGGACAATTCGACGTGGTCTGCTGCGGTCACAATCACCGTTATGGTATCGAACAGCTTGGCGACTGCCTGCTGATCAACCCGGGTGACCTGCTTGGCAAGGATGAATACCCGGGCTTTATACTCTTTGAAACCCGGGACCGGTCCCATGAACGAATCGTTGTGGGTGAACTTATGGTCCTTGAAGAACCGGAACCAAAAAATGAACAAATAGGAATTTTCAATTCGAATTCAGCAACCTTGAACCTTGAACCTTGAACCGACAAAAAAAATCATGACTGATGAATCCTTTGCAGACCTGTTTCAGGAAAAAACCGTAACCAAAAAGAAACTCCAGCCCGGTGACCGGATCGAGGCTGTGGCAGCCGATATCAGTGGAGAAAATATATTTCTTGATGTCGGCGGCAAGAGCGAAGGGGTACTCAAGGCTGCCGAATTCCAGGATGATGAAGGCAACTGCACGGTCCAGGCCGGCGATACGCTCAAGGTCTTTTTTGTGGCCCAGCGCGGCGGCGAGATGATCTTCACCACCAAGCTCGGTTCCGGCCAGGCCTCGTTGCAGGAGATTGAGGACGCCTTTCACTCCGGCATTCCGGTGGAGGGGAGGGTCAGCAAGGAGATCAAGGGCGGCTTTGAGATCAAGGTAGCCGGCCAGCGCGGCTTCTGCCCTTACTCGCAGATGGATATCCGCCGGGTTGAAGACCCGGAAGAGTATATAGAGCAGACCTTCTCTTTCAAGGTCATGGAGTTTTCCAGCAAAGGGCGAAATATCATTCTCTCCTCACGGGCGGTGCTTGAGGAACAGCGAGAGGAACAACGGGAACAGTTACAGCAAACCCTTGAAGAGGGCATGCGGGTTGCGGGAACCGTGACTTCGATCCGTGATTTTGGCGCCTTTGTCGATCTTGGCGGGATTGACGGCCTGATTCCCATCTCCGAACTGGCCTGGGGTCAGACCGACAAGGTCGAGGACATCCTCAGTCGCGGCCAGCAGGTGGAAGTATTGATCAAGAGCCTTGACTGGGACAATGAACGCATTTCACTCAGCCTCCGGGAAACCACGGAAAATCCCTGGGACAAAGTCGAGGAAAACTATACCCCCGGTTCCATCCACCAGGGCACGGTCTCGCGCCTGACAACCTTCGGCGCCTTTATCACTCTTGAACCCGGGGTTGACGGCCTGCTTCACATTTCAAAACTCGGGTCGGGCCGCAGAATAAATCACCCGCGGGAAGTCCTGGAAAGCGGTCAGGCAATCACCGTCAAGATCGACG
>CAZPXI010000173.1:0-5879 GCA_964590715.1 uncultured Desulfobulbus sp. | reverse complement strand
CCCGGTGGGCAATGAGGTCTGGGTAGCGCCTGATAGGCGAGGTGAAGTGCAGATAGTATTCCGCGGCAAGGCCGAAATGGCCAATATTCTCCGGTGAATACCTAGCCTGTTGCATGGTGCGCAGAAGAAGGTTGTTGATTACGTACTGGGCCGGTTTTCCACGGGCTTCATCCAGCACTCCGGCAAACCAGGCCGGACTGATATCCGTTTTCGTTAACTGCAGTCCCATGGCCCCTGCAGCCTCGGTAAAGGTAGAAACCTTGGCCGGATCCGGTTTTTCGTGGATTCGGAAGAGCACATCCTGTCCGGCCCGGGCAAGGGTTTCCGCGACCGCCTCATTGGCGGCCAGCATGAAGTCCTCAATGAGCAGGTGCGCTTCATTCCTTTTGGCATGGCCCATGGAAACGATTTTGTCGCCCTCAACCTGTATCTCGGCCTCCGGAATGGTGAATCCCAGGCTGCCTCGTTTTTGTCGCCGTTTTCTGAGCTGGGTAGAGAGTTTTACTGCCGCAGTCAGCATGGGCAGCAGGTGGGCGTATTTTTTGCGGGCCTCCCGGTCTTTTTTATAGAGGATGTGGTCAACCGTGTCATAGGTGAACCGTTGACGACTGTTGATCATGGATCGGCAGTATTCCGCCCGTATCTGTCTGCCTTTTTTGTCAAAATCCAGAATGGCGGAAAAGGCGGGCCGATCTTGATCGGGAACCAGGCTGCAGAGGTCATTGGAAAGGCGTTCCGGCAGCATGGGCAGGACCAGGTTTGGAAAATACACACTGGTGCCACGCTGATAAGCCTCTTTATCGATCACCGACCCGGCCTGGACATAATGGCTGACATCGGCGATTGAAACATGGAGACGGAATCCTTTTGGCGTCTCTTCCACGGCTACGGCATCGTCAAAGTCCTTGGCCGTAGCCCCGTCAATGGTGACGTGGGGAATATGGCGCAGGTCTCGGCGTCCGTGGTCGCAGGTGCGCAGGGGTTCAAGCCGGTCTGCCGCCTCAAGCACTTCGGCAGGGAAGGATCTTTTCAGGGAAAGGGTTTCCATGGCCATCCGTAGCTGTACCGGTACGGTCAGCGGGTCACCGAGCAACTTGAGAACCTCTCCGGTCGGGCCTTGTTTTTCAGTCCCGTAATCGGTTATTTTGGCCAGTACAGCGATGCCGTTTTTTGCGTTTTTGCTCTTTCCCGGGCGGATAAAAACCGTGAAAGGCAGTTTTGTATTGTCGGGCATCAGGTAGCCGCCCTTTTTATCCTCGACATAGATTCCGCAGAGGGTGGTCACCGATCGTTTAAGGATCCGGACAACACGGCCTTCTTGTCGTCCGCGGGAAGTCGATCCCAGGATGTTGATCAGGACGGAATCGCCATGGCTGGCATTGCCGAGATTGTGCTGACTTATAAAAATGTCCTTTTCATCTTTTTTCTGTCCCTCCAGGGCGGCAAAACCAAATCCGCGACTGGTGAGAGCCAGGGTGGCCCTGGTCAGGCCCTGATCACCCAGTGCAAGAAATTTTTTATTTTTCCGGCTGATTTTTCCCGTCTTGACAAGCGAGGTCAAAATCTCTTTGGTTGCCTTGTGGGCCGAGTCGGGCAGGGAGAGTTCCTGCATGATGACGGCGGTCGACGTCGGATTGTCCCGGGTTGCGAGAAAGGAGAGGATGCGTTCGCTTAAGGGAGGTTGTCCCGGGGAGCCTTTGCGCTGGAAGCGGTTGCGGTTTTTAAGGCCTCGACGGCCGATTCGTTGTCTGCGACTATTTTTTTTAACCATGAGCGTGTGTAAAGTGAACAGAACGTAACGGAAAAAGGAACAAAAATCCCTTGTGGAACTGTAATGATCTGCTACAGTGTTTCATCGTTTCGCGAAGGGCGACGATAGAATTATATTGAATACCGGTTTCGTGTATAACTTAAAAAAGAGGCTGTTTTTTGTCACGGATTCAGGTTTGCAGTCTTGACAGCCATTTAAACCAAGTGTACACCATTTTACTAAGAAGGGCTTCTGCAAATTTAACAGGCGTGATTTATGCAATACAGGAAGTTTGATCTTGAAGAATATCGACGGGTCATGGCCGCATTTATCGGTGAGGGGTCGGAAACAAAAGTATTCTGGGATTCCCTGGACTTTGCCTTTGATGCCCATGGTGATCAATGGCGTCGTTCCGGTGATCCCTATATCATGCACCCCTGTAACGTGGCCCGAATTCTTGCCGAAGAGCTTGATATCAGGAATGCGGAGATCCTTGCCGCCGCCCTGCTCCACGATACTGTTGAAGACGTAGAGGATGTGACGGCCGAGGTGATTCGAAAGAAATTCGGTCACCATGTTGAGGCCATTGTCGAGGGCTGTACAAAGGTTACGCATTATTCCGGAGATAAACAGACTTTTAAGAAGCTTGTCCATCGGAAAATTTTTTCCGGGGCTGCCGCCCGTCCGGAGGTAATGATTGTTAAACTTGCCGACCGACTGCATAATCTGCGCACCCTTTCTTCCATGCCCCGCCATAAACGGCAGAAAATTGCCGATGAAACCCTGGATATTTACGCCCCACTGGCAACCATCCTCGGCCTGTTTGCCATCAAGCGTGAGTTGTATAATCTGGCCTTGGCCTATAAATTTCCCCGTCAGGGCAATAAACTGCAGCTGCGGATCGACAGGTTGCGTCGGGATCCGGAGATTATGGAAATTATCCGTCGGGTCCAGGAAGATCTGGACAGGGACGGTGTTTCCGGTAAGGTAAGTCTGCGGACCAAGGGGCTCTGGGGGTATTATGATGTCAAAAACCGTATCCTGATCCAGGAAATTGAAAGTCCGCAGGAAATTTTGATTTCCGTCGGCACCCGTATGGATTGTTATCGTGTGCTCGGTATTCTCAATACGCTCTTTCCGCCGATTCCAAGAACTATTCGCGACTTCATCGCCAATCCCAAGCCGACCGGATACCAGGGGCTGCATGCCCGGGCCAACATCAACGGCCGGAAATATCTGTTTAAGTTGCGGACGGAAGAAATGGGTCGAAGGGCCCAGCGCGGACTGGTCCGAGACTGGACCTCCGGAGAAAAAAGTGACGGCCGTTTTGTGCAGCAGATCCAGGAAATGTTTGATATTCTCGGCAGTGAGGATTCGGTTTCGTATCGGGACATGATCGCCGCCGGAGGGCGGAAAGAACTCTATACCTACACCCCCGAGGGGGACTTGATCTGCCTGCCGGTGCATTCGCTGGTGCTGGATTTTGCCTTTAGGGTCCATACCGATATCGGGCACGGGTGTGTCGGGGCAATGATTGGAAAGCAGCGGGTAGGACCCGATCATGTCCTGCGGGACGGCGACGTGGTTAAAGTGGTTCGCCAGGATACTCCGGTTCATTTTGATCAGGATATCCAGGGCCTTTGCCAAACTCCCAGGGCCCGTTCCGAGCTGGCCAAGGCGTTTCGCAAGCGCAGGCAGGAGGTCTCCCGGGAGGTCGGTGCCTCTGTTCTTCGCCAGGAGATGCTCCGCTACGGTATGCCTTTTGATGTGATAAAGAAAAAGGGGATGTTTGACATCCTGGCTTATTTTCAAATTGATTCACTTGATAAGCTCTTCCTCCAGATTGGAGAAGGCAGAATCCGTTTGCGGGAGTTGATTTATGAGGTGCGGACCGGGTTGTATGCCGGTCGTGATACCCTGGAGCGGCCCACGGGCATTTTTAATCGGGTCGAGCTGGCAACCATTGACCCCGTTGTGGTGAAATCCTCTGCCTGCTGCAAGCCTACGCCCTTTGACAAGGGGGTTATCGGTTTGCTCAGTGAGCGAGGATTGTCGCTGCATAAGAAGGATTGTGCCCGCCTGCAGAAGATTAAATTTCAGCGGGAAGATGCCGTTGAAGTGCGTTGGAAGCTCCGGGGAACCTGGGCCGCAAAGGTGCAGAAAATTGTTATCCTGGCCGCCACCCGGCATCGGCTGTTCATGCTGTTGTCGGTAGCTCCGGAGCAGATGAAGATCCTGGAGATTGTCAGCCTCGGTAAAATCACCACAACCCCTCCGGCCTGGGAAATTACCTTTACCGTGGTCGATCTGTATGACCTTAAAAAAATCCTCAAACATTTTGATCGTTCATCCCTGCCCTACGAATTTGACCTTGAGCAGTAACCCTCCCGTCGATCCCCTGTTCGTTTAACCGTTTTCGCCATATCTCCTCCGGTAGTTATCTTGTCGTAACTCGCCACAGAGGTGGTAATTACTCGTTTTCATTTACCCGAGTTTTGCAAGTGCTCTCCTTGCTGTTTTCTTGTTTCCCTGGATTTTCCGGAAGAAAAGTCAAGGAGGGGTATTATTTTTCTTGACAGCCACGATGTGGCACTTATAATAAAGACAATACTTCATACGTACGGGTATCTCTTGTTTTAATTTAATGTTGTTCTTCTCCTTCCCGGCAGGCGCCTGTGGAAACGACTTCCTCCTCCTTGTCGTTTCCCTCCAGGCGCCATTTTTTTTGTCTCTGCCGGTCTCTCGCCAATGTCGTGAGTTGTTGTCGGAATCTGTGGCGGGATACTTCCCTGGCCCCGAATTTGAGCAGGTGGGCCGTGGTCATCTGGCAGTCGATCATTGCTATTTTCTTTTTTCTGCACAGTGCGACCAGGGTGGCCAGGGCGACTTTTGAAGCGTCGTTGACCAGGGAAAACATGGATTCTCCGAAAAAGACCCGGTCGATGCAGACACCGTACAGCCCGCCGACCAGGGTGCCCTCTCTTCGGCATTCAATGGAATGGGCATAGCCGAGTTCGTGCAGGCGGATATACGCCTCCTTCATGTCGTCGGTGATCCATGTTCCCTCGCCTGAACGAATCCGGGTTTGCCCGCACTGGTCGATGACTTCGGCAAAATCCATATCCGCAGTAACGCTGAATGTTTTTTTCCGCATGGTGCGGGCCAGTCGTCTGGGCAGGTGAAACTCTTCGGGAAGAAGGATGAGCCGTGGGGCAGGGCTCCACCAGAGCAGGGGCTCGCCATCAGAGTACCAGGGGAAGATGCCCTGGGTGTATGCTTCGATCAAGCGCTCGGGGGAGAGATCGCCGCCGACGGCGAGCAGGCCGTCTGGTTCGGCAAATTCCGGATCCGGGAAGAGTATTTCGGTGGGCAGCTTGAAAACGGGCATAAGGTGTCGGCACTGGTCAGGGCAATTGAACAGGTAAATCGGATAGGTGGAGAGGGAAGGGTAACAGAAAAGTCGGGAAGAGCAAACAAAAACAGCAGGGCCGATCGGCCCTGCTGTTTACATCCAAGGAGGCGGATGCTGGAAAAGACTATGCGCGTTTCATTTTTTTGCGGCCAACGGTGGCCAGTCCGGCCAGTCCGGTGCCGAACAGCAGCATGGTGGCTGGTTCGGGAACCGGCGCGGTGCCGTTAATGGCATCGTTGCCGCAGGACATTGTCCAGTGTGCATCAAAGCCGTCAAAGGAGGTGAGGCCGAGAAGGGAAAGGTCAAAGGAGACTGTTCTCCAGTACGAGTCCCCGTCCTGTCCGACATCAATGGTTCCATCACCTAGGTGTTGACCGGATTCCATGGCAAAGGGGGAGGAAGTGTCAAAAAGGATATCATTGTTCCAGCTCGTTACCTTGTACAGGCCGCCGGCATCTGTTTGGCCTGTTTGGCTTAAAGCTGTTTGCTTGTATGATTCTGTATACAAGCCAAAGTCAAAGGCATACTCATAAGTGCTGTTGTCGCCGTCAAAGGAGAGGGCTAGATCACCGCTGTAATAATTAAAGTTGTCGGCGGCAGTCACGAGGCCTGTTTTTATATTAAACCCGGTCTGCAGGCCGATGGAAAGGGTGCTGCCGCTTTTTTTGTAGAACAGGTATTCGGCATCAAAGGCCTGTCCGCCCCAGCCTGGAAAAA
>CAZPXI010000172.1:0-5881 GCA_964590715.1 uncultured Desulfobulbus sp. | reverse complement strand
ATATCATGTACATGTGGGAGATTTTTCAACGTTCAGGCGTGATCGATATCTGGCGTTTTCAGTCCGTTGCCGACATTGAGAAGGCCTTTGACCTCATGGGTGAAAAGGTACCTCCGGAGTGGACCGGCAAGGACGCCACCTATTCCACCGGCTGCACAAAGGAGATGGAAATCGCCATGGATATGCAGAAAAAATATCCGGAAATGCAACTCATCGGTCCATCCTGGGAAAAATTCCTGCGTCGCAAGGAATACGGGGTCGGCAAACTCTATGATCGTGCACTCGCCGATGGTGATTAACCGGGTTTATAAATAAAGAACCGAGGAGAAATAAAAAGAAAAATTTGTAAACAGGTCTGATTTTAGCATATACCTATGTAAGAATGTGTAGTTTCATGCAACATGGAAACAGCAAGATTTATCATAGGCATATGGATATATCAAAAAAGTCACTCGTTCTTACCGCCTTTCTATTGGTCCCTTTTTTTGCACCGGTTCACGCTGCAACACTTCCTGTCGATGCCGATACTCCGTCTGAGACACTAATTGATCTGGATCTTGAATCCCTCATGGCTGTCGAGGTCTACTCGGCATCCAAAAAAACACAACGGCTCAGTGATATAAGCTCTGCAGTCTTTGTTATTAATCAGGACATGATCCGCCGTTCCGGCCTGACGGAAATTCCGGAGATTCTTCGTCTTGCTCCCGGTGTTCAGGTCTCCCGTATCAACGGCAATGCCTGGTCGGTCAGCATCCGCGGCGGCAGCGGTCGCTACGGTGATAAGCTGCTGGTGATGATTGACGGCCGTTCCATTTATACCCTGCTCTTTGCCGGGGTGTACTGGGAGGATCAGGATCTGGTCCTGGCTGATATTGATCGAATTGAGGTTATTCGCGGCCCCGGTGCCGCCATCTGGGGCGCCAATGCCGTGAACGGGGTGATCAATATTATTACCAAAACGGCGGCGGAAACCCAGGGAACCCATCTAAGTGTTTCTACCGGAACCACCAGCACCTTGGCCGGACTTCGCTACGGCGGCACTATAAATGATACAGCCCATTACCGAGTCAGCCTGAAATACCGTAATCAAGGTGCATTTGACCGGCCCGATGGAACTGAAAACTATGACAGCCTTCAGATTGGCCATGGCAGCTTCCGTACGGACTGGGAGCCGAACGCGCGCGACAATTTTAGTCTTCAGGGCGCGATTTTTAACGGTACGGTCGAGGAAAACATGGTTGATTTTTTTCCCGCACCTCCCTATACAGGTCAAGTTCAGGAAGATGACGACAGCCGGGGCTGGGATCTGGTGGGTTCATGGCGTCGGCAGATCAGTGCCGGTAACCAGATAGATCTCAAATTGTATTTTGATGATGCTCACCGTGATTCGTTTTTCTATTCTTCGGATCTCGACACCTTTGATCTGGCCCTGCAACATCAGCTTGTGATCGGCAATCGGCATAATTTGATCTATGGATTCAGGTACAGATATACCGGCACCGAAATCGAGGGTAAAACCAACTTTCTGGTCGCCCATGACAATCGTTCCGACTACCTGTACAGTTTTTTCCTCCAGGATGAGGTTGCACTGCTGGAAAAGGAGCTTTTCCTGACTTTTGGCAGTAAATTTGAATATCAAAGTTTTACCCAATTTGAAGTGCAGCCGACCCTGCGCCTGCTCTGGAATGTCAACCATACCAACAGCCTGTGGGCCGCAGTTTCCAGGGCTGTTCGCACCCCCTCAATCGGTGAACAGGAGATGACTCTGGAAAGCGGATACTTTCCGGTGGACGGCAATCCCGATCAGCTTGTCGGGTTCTGGGTATTGGGCAATCCTGATCTTGATTCCGAGACGTTGATTGCCTATGAGGCCGGTTTCCGCAGCGAATTGACCTCTGCTTTCAGTGTGGATCTCGCCCTGTTTTATAACCAGTACGATGATGTGCGCGGTTTTGAACTGCTGCCGCCTGCCCCAGTCCTTGAGCCGGTTCCACATTTACGTACCGGTATGCGGATGGCCAACAATGTATCCGGTTACAGCTATGGCTTTGAACTGAGCGCTGACTGGAAACCGGTCAAAACCCTCAGGTTCCGGGCTAATTATTCAAATATTCAGATTCAGACGGATGAGGTGGCCGGAGCGCCTGATTTTCTGGACCAGGAATTTGCCGGACGAGCACCGACATCACTGTACACCCTCTCCATGGACTGGACACCACGGCCTGATATGGATCTGGGCATGTATCTCTATGGTTCCTCCCGATTGGACTATCCCGATGACCCAATCCCGGAATATTTCCGATTTGATCTTCGTCTTGCCTGGCGTCCGGTTACCGGGGTGGAACTCAGCCTGGTGGGCCGGAATCTTTTTGATTCCGATCATACCGAATACCCGTCAACCGATGCCCTGCTCAACAGTGACATCCCTCAAAGCGTCTATGTCGGGCTGACGCTTGACTTTTAGGTACGTTAATCCATGCTCTTCAACTGCACTTTACAATCTGCAATCCTGTTCTGCACAGGACTGTTGTTTGTACTGCTGCCTGACCCGGCCTTTGCCGGCAGGCAGGCTGAAGAGGCGCAATTGAAAGCTGCCTATATCTATAACTTCGGCAAGTATGTCACCTGGCCGGCTCTGACTGCGACCGACCCGCTCGATATCTGCCTTCTCGGCCGGGATCCTCTTGCCGATCCTTTACAAAGGCTTGAAGAAAAAAAAATCAGAGACCGTAAAATAACTTTTAACGTTCTGTCTTCCTCTGTAGTCAAGACCGATTGTGAGGTACTCTTTATAAGTCGCAGCCGACAGGAGCAACTGGCAGACATCCTGGCTGCACTGACCAACCGCGCAGTATTAACCGTTTCCGACATACAGGGCTTTGCCGGTAAAGGCGGGATGATAGAATTGGTGAAAAAGGACAATAAAATCAGGTTTATCATCAATCTGGACAGTGTTCGCAAGGCCGGTCTGGTTATCAGTTCCCGGCTGCTCAGTCTGGCAACGATACTGCCGGGAGACCGGCAGCAATGAAGGCCTGGTTCACCAATCTCTCCATTCGGCTGAAGCTGATAATCAGTCTTTCCGCTCTTGCGCTTGTGCTTCTGGTGACCTCAAGCACGGTGTTTTTTATCCGTGATGTACAGGCCACCCGGGCCAACCTGCTCCATACCCTGTCTACTCTGGCAAAGCTGATCGCCGCCGAGACCGTTCCGGCGATTGAATTTGACGACGATCAGGCGGCAACCGAGAATCTTGCCCGTCTCAAAACGTTTTCCTCTATTGTTGCTGCTCGAATATATACCGCAGAAGGTGCGGTTTTTGCTACTTATCCCGCCACCGGTCCCGAAAAAAGGCTTCCTGCCGACCTTGAATTCTGGCCTGAACATCAACATAAACAGCTGTCTTTTGAAAACCTTGGTCTCATGCACCTTCGGCTGCCCATACTCTCCGGGTCCAAGGTCGTGGGATTTATTCATCTGGTTGATGATCAGCGGGAGGTGAATAAAACTATCCTCGGTCATATTCAGTTGACCCTGCTGATCACCGGCGGATTGTTTCTTCTGGCCTTTATCACCGCCATGTATCTCTCAAGAATGCTGGCCGGTCCATTGCAGCGACTTACCGAGGTGGTAGCCGATGTCGCCAGCCGCCATGATTACAGCCGAAGAGTTGAACAGCAGAGCAATGATGAGGTCGGCCGGCTGATCGGCGGATTTAATCATCTGCTCGAACAGCTGGAACAGAGGGAACGAGAGATAACCAATTACAGGTTTTCTCTGGAGAAAAAGGTCATAGAACGTACCGCGCGCTTGAAAGAGGAGAAAGAACGGGCCGAGCTTGCCAATCGTGCAAAGTCCCAGTTTCTGGCCTCAATGAGTCATGAGATCCGTACCCCGATGAACGGCATCCTCGGGATGGCCGACCTCCTTGCCAAGACAAAACTTGATCCCAGGCAACAGGAATCACTGTCAACCATTCGGCATTCCGGAGAGAGTCTGCTGGTTCTGATAAATGATATTCTTGATTTGTCCAAGGTCGAGTCGGGAAAGATAGAACTTGAACAGGTTCATTTTGAACCCGGCAGCCTGATCGAACAGACCTTGGGCCTGTTCACCGAGATGGCCAGAAAAAAACGGATTGAACTTGTGTCCGTTATCGATCCTGCTTTGCCTTCTGAAGTTGTCGGTGACATGCAGCGCATCCGTCAGGTATTGACAAATCTTGTCGGCAATGCCGTCAAATTTACCGATCAGGGGCAGGTCGTGGTGACCTGCTCTGTCGACCAACAGGGTGATGACGGTCAACTGCGGATTACGGTTACCGACAGCGGAATTGGTATCAGTGCTTCCGCCCTGCCGACTATTTTTGACTCCTTTACCCAGGCGGACGGTTCCACCACCAGAAAGTATGGTGGTACCGGTCTGGGGCTTTCTATTTCCAGTAAGTTGATGAAACTCATGGGCGGAACGCTGGAGGTGGAAAGTACGCTTGGTAAGGGGACAATATTCACCATGGATCTTGTCGTGCAGATAGCTGATTCTACACCCCTGCATTCATCCAGGGCACTGGAAGGCGTCAAAATTGCCTTTGTTGACGATAATGACGCAAACAGAACGGCAGTTGAACGACAGCTCGTTTCCTGGGGCGCCGATGTACGGAGTTTCGTTGATTCCGGTGAAATTCTGGAGGAGTTTTCCACGGGTGATGATTTAGGCAACTTTGATGTCCTCCTGCTTGACTGTGGGATGCCGGGAGTAAGCGGTGTAGAACTGGCGACAACCTATTGTACCCAAAAGGGGGCTTTGTTCCCCCAGGTTGTTCTGGCCTGTGTACAGGAATGTGACACTCGAAAGTGCAGCACCGTTATTGATGAACTTGTATTTAAACCCATGAGGCGCAAGCAGCTTCACGATTCGATTCTGTATATTCTCGGTCGTAAGAGCAGGGTGAAAAATCAAGCCAAGGTTCTGGATCACGAAAATATCAAGGGTCGTCTCCGTACAAGCGGCCTTCGTCTTCTCATTGCCGAGGACAGCGAGGTTAATCGCGATGTCCTGCTGGGAATGCTCGCAGATTTCGGTCTGGAACCGGATGTGGCGGAAAATGGGTTTGAGGCCATAGAGTTATACCGGAAAAACAGATACGATTTTATTTTTATGGACTGTCAGATGCCGCTTCTGGACGGCTACAGTGCCTCTAAACGTATCCGTGCACAGGAAGCCGGATCTGACCGGAGGGTTCCGATTGTCGCTCTGACTGCAAATGCGTTGATTGGTGATCGACAGAAGGCGCTTGATGCCGGTATGGATGATTATCTGGCCAAGCCGTTTCGTCAGGAAGATCTGGTAAAAATTCTTTATTCCTGGACTCTGGCCGGCAAGGATGAACAAGGAAAACTGGAACCCGCAGTCGACCAGTCTGAACAGGTGATGGATGCTCCCTCAATAGATCTCACCGTTCTGGAAAGCTACAAGGATATTCGTGATGGAAAAGGGAAGAGTTTGCTTGGGGTTATTGTTTCCGGGTACCTGAAGAGCGTGGACGGATATCTCACCGATCTCAACCGGTTCACTCGAAAGGGCGATCGTGAAGAAGTTCGCTCTATCGCTCATAAATTTAGATCAATCAGTGGTCAGGCAGGGGCCATACGCTTGATGAATCTGCTTGCAGAATTGGAAGAACTGGCCAGCGGTATGGGAACTGCAAACGCGCTTGATGAATTGCTCAAAGACATTGAGGCTGAATCTCACATAGTGTCCAACAGGTTGCCTCTCATCCTTCGGGAAATCTGACCCAGCTCGCTTTTACGTAGTTCTCAAGGCCTTACGGCATAGCCGTCAAGCTAAGGGGCAATCAACGTGCTTCTGGTGACATCCGCTC
>CAZPXI010000171.1:0-5883 GCA_964590715.1 uncultured Desulfobulbus sp. | reverse complement strand
AAAGGAGGAAGAGACATGGCAACCAAAGAAGAAATCTTGGAAGAATTGAAAGAAGCAGTCATTGAATATGAAGAAGATGATTGTATTGAAGCGGCGCAGAAGGTTCTCGACAATCCCGATCTGCTGACTCCGATGGACGGTGTTCTAGACGGTCTGGCCGCCGGGATGGAGAAGGTCGGAGAACTCTTTGACTCCCATGAGTATTTTGTTCCCGAGGTCTTGATGTGCGCCGATGCCCTGTATGCAGGGCTGGATGTCCTCAGACCGCACATCAAATTGACCGAGACCGGACCACGGGCCTCGGTGGTTCTCGGCAGTGTTCAGGGCGATGTTCATGATATCGGCAAGAACCTGGTCAAGATGATGTTTGATATCGCCGGCTGGGATGTGCACGACCTGGGCCGGGATGTTCCCCTTGAAGAGTTTGTTGAAAAACAGCTGGCCACCGGTTCGGATGTGCTGGCAATGTCGGCGATGATGACCACCACCATGCTCGGCATGAAAAAGGTTATTGCCATGGTGAAGGAGAAAAATCCCGACTGCCTGATCATGCTGGGCGGCGCGCCCCTGACCAGGGATGTTGCCAACCTGTTTGGGGCTGACGGTTATGCCGAGTCTGCAGGTAACGCCGTGTCTGAAGGGATCAAGATGATCGGTAACCTGAGAAAATTCGAGAAAGGGGAAATCGAATAGCCGGGTTGATTCAAACTGAGACGATATATTCAGTAATTTTTACCAGGAGTGGAGGAGATGGAAGACAGTACGGTGATGGTCATTTTTCAGCCTTCCGGCAGCCGGGGAGAGGTGCCGAAAGGAATTAATATTATCGAGGCTTCCCGGCTGCTGGGGGTAGATATTGAGGCCCTTTGCGGTGAAAAAAAGGTGTGCGGGAAGTGTGTCGTTCGTATCGAGGAAGGCCATTTTGAAAAATATAACATCCAGTCTGCCATGGACCATGTGAGTCCATGGCAGGAGGAAGAGGCCAAGTTTATCAACGATGAACGCAGAGAAAAAGGATTTCGCCTGGCCTGCGTTGCCAAAATAAACAGTGATATCCTCGTTTTTGTCCCTGAAGAGTCCAGGGCTGGGAAACAGGTGGTCAGCAAGGCCGCCCGTGACATCAAGATCGATCTTAACCCAGCCGTAAAAGTGTACACCATTCAACTTGAAAAGCCCTCGTTTGAAGATAAAGTCGGTGACTTTGAACGTCTATGCAACGGGCTGCAGCGGGAACACGGGCTCTGCGATTTGACCATTGATATTGTTGCCTTGAGAAAACTCCCCTCCATCCTGCGCCAGGGGAACTGGGAGGTTACGGTCAGTGTCTGGAACGATAAGGAAATTATTCGAACCCGGCCCGGTCGCCATGACTGTTCATACGGGGTGGCAATCGACGTGGGCACTACCACCTGTGCCGGCTATCTCTGCAATCTGCAGACCATGGAGGTCATCGGCACCTCCTCGCTCATGAACCCGCAGTGCAAATACGGTGAGGACGTCATGGCAAGGATCACCTTCCACATGACCACACCTGACGGTCTGCAGAGGATGAGCGACGACATCATTGAAGGGGTGAATGATCTTATCAGCAAGGCCGTGGCTTCAACTCACCCGGAGAAGAAAAAAGTCAAAAAGAAAAAGGGTGAGGATGGTCCGGATGAGTACGTTGAAGTCATTGAGGAGGGGAAGACCTACCTCCGGCTGGAGATGGAGGATATTGAAGATATCACCATCGGTTTCAACACCGCCATGCATCACATCCTCCTGGGGCTCAATCCGGAATACGTCGGTCTGGCCCCGTTTCCACCGGTCATCCACCATAGCATGGATATCAAGGCACGAGACTTGAAGATCGGGATCAACGACTCATCCTACATTTTCGTTCTTCCCAATGAGGCGGGTTTTGTCGGTGGCGACAACGTCGGGGTTCTTATCGCCGAGGAGCCGTACAAGCATGATGAGGTCCAGCTGATTATCGATATCGGCACCAATGGCGAGCTGGTCCTGGGCAACAGGCATAAACTTATCTCATCCTCCTGTGCCACCGGCCCCGCCATGGAAGGAGCCCAGCTGGCCTTCGGCATGCGAGCCGCCCCCGGGGCCATTGAACGGATCGAGATCGATCCGGTGACCCATGACGTTGACTATAAAGTCATCGGCCGGGAGGCAACCCGAAAGTTCTCCAAACCCGAGGATATGAAAGCCAAGGGAATCTGCGGCTCCGGCATCCTCGATGTCCTGGCCGAGCTGTACAGCTCCGGGGTCATCACCAAGACAGGGGTCTTTAATAAAAAAGCCCTGAAGAAAAATCCTCGCTTCCGCAAAAATCCGGACACCAGATCGCCTGAGTTTGTGCTGGCCTGGAAGGAAGAGTCAAGCATCGGCAAGGATATTGTGATCACCCAGAAAGATGTGCGACAGATTCAGCTTGCCAAAGGCGCCCTCTATGCCGGCTGTAAGCTGATGATGAAGAGAATGGGGGTTGATAAGGTTGACAAGGTGAAAATTGCCGGGGCCTTTGGCACCCATGTCGACCGAACCAAGGCCCTGGTCATGGGGCTGTTTCCCGACTGTGAAGTGGAAAGCATTTACGGTGTCGGCAATGCAGCCGGCGATGGGTGCCGGGCAGCCCTGCTGAACGTGCAGAAACGGGTTGAGGCCAACTGGTGTTCACGGAATGTCGAGTACCTGGAACTGACCGTCGAACCTACTTTTGAAAAGGATTTTATGGAGGCCATGCAGCTGCCCCACATGACCGACGAGTTCCCGCATCTTGAAGGTGTGGTTGCAGAACATATCCTAAAGCAGGGGCCAAAAGGTCCGGTCATACCCGATCCAGGTAAATAACAAGCCACCCGGGTGGCGGATGAGGCGAAGGAAAAGGGTTATCGTAAACAGAAGCAGAGGACAGGATTGTGCCCTGTTGGGCATGGTGGGTTATCAGAAAATGGCGCAGAGCGCCTGGTGATATATTGCACCGCAGAGCGGTGCAACAAGCAACCCCTTCTGCTTCACCGCGACCTCGTGACACCGCTCTGCGGTGTCATGTGTGGGTGCCAGAGTCATTTTCATCCTTTGTTGTACCCGCTCTGCGGGCATGAAGGCTTATATGAAAAAAATTGTTGTTTCAGTGAACCCGGGGATCTGCGGATTCTCCTGTCAGGTGATCGCAACCCGTACCTCGAAAAGGGCGGCGGCTGTCGAGATCATTGGTTCTGAGTGTGAAATGATCAACGATCTTGCGGCACATCTTACGGAGATAACCATTAAAGATCTTTTTAAACCCCATACCAAAAACCTGATTTTCAACTGTACGGAACAGGCACATTGTCATCTCTGCTGTCCTGTCCCGATTGCAATTATTAAGGCTTCGGAGGTTGCCCTGGAGCTGGCATTGCCGAAGGATGTCCTGATTCAATTCACGAGGACAGGAGACTGAATATGGCACAGCAAGAGCGCAAGATTATCGAATTTTCAAGGCCAAATGATCAAAAAAACACTTCCTTCCGTAATGAAATCAGTATCCCGGACGAGGTGCTGAAACGTATTTCCGAAAAGGGAAAGCAATACGGCATTGAAACTATTCGCCCCTTTACGGTCGAGAACTTTGAACTTGCCGAATGGGTTGGACTTAAGTGCCGCTACGGTTGTTCTAAATTCGGCACCAACTGGTCCTGTCCTCCGGCAACGCCCGGACTCGCCAAAGCCCGGGCCATTATTTCGGAATACTCTCTTGCCCTGCTGCTCGTCGGCAGCCATAAATGGACGAATTTTTACATCAACAACAATAAAAAGAGAAGCGAACAGGTCCGCTACTGGAAAGGAACCGTCAGCCTTGAAAGGCAGCTTTTCCTTGACGGATATGACAAGGCCTTCAGCCTGGTTTCCGGGGCATGCGCCCTGTGCAAAGAATGTGTGTATCCAAAGGCCTGCCGCTTCCCCACCGAAAAACGTCCTACTATTGAGTCGTTGTCCATTGATGTCATCGGCACCCTGAAAAATCTGGGCATTGATACCACGGTCGCCAAAGATCCAAAGGAGCTGTTTAAATATTACGCTGTGATCCTGCTGGTATAAATAACTCTATACCGTCTGGTCATAACAGAACAAACCGGATAGCGACAGCCCAGGCCGCCGCTACCATAAAAAAGGGGGGTGATGCTGGATAAACAGAAGAAAATCGGAGCCACGTTCCACGAAATTGAATAAAATGGAGATATTCAATGGCAAAACAAAAGTTTATCGATGCAGTAAGAGGAAAGAGGACGGAGACTGCGCCCTGGGTACCCTATGCAGGGGTCCATTGCGCTTTTCTCATTAACGAGCCGGCCGACAAGTACCTGCAGGACCCGGAACTTCTGGCCAAGGGTCTTGTTGAGACCGCGAAAAAATACCAGGCGGACGGTATACCGCTGGTTTTTGATCTTTCTATTGAAGCAGATTCTTTAGGATGTGAATTGAAGTGGTGGCCGGATAACGTACCCTCGGTAACTACCCATCCCTGTACGGAAAAAACGCCGGCAGAGGCCGGACTTACCATGCCGACCAAGGAATCCGGTCGCTGGCCCATACTTTTTGAGGCTGCCAGAATTGCCCGCCCTCAACTCGACGAACTTGACTGCGCGTTAATAGGTGGAATTTGCGGTCCTCTGACTCTTGCTTCGCATCTGGCCGGGGTCCGAATCTTTACCGATGTGTATAAACATAAAGATTTTGCCCAGAATATCTGCTCATTCGCCGGTGAAGTCGGAGCGGTAGCGGCTGGTTTTTATGCGGAAATGGGGTGTGATGTGATCGCAATCATTGATCCGGTTGCCTCCCAGATTAAATCCGAGACATTCAAGGAATTCGTTACGCCGCACGTTGAGAAGGCAATCCAGGTCATTAATGATGCCGGTTGCACCTCGGATTTTTTTATCTGCGGTGATGCGACCAAGGTCTTAAAGGATGTCTGCGAGCTCAACACCCATGGTTTTGCCATTGATGAGCAGCTCAACATGAACTTTGTCCGCGATCTGGCCAGAGAGCACGGTAAGGGATTCGGCGGCAATTTAAAACTGACCCTGGCCTTGAGCCTGGGATTACTTTCACCACGGGAGGATGCCATTGTCAGCCTGGCGGCAGGCGGTCATGTCGGCTACACTTTTGCCCCTGGCTGAGACATGCCTTATGATGTTCCGGCGGAACATATAGAGCAGGTCCTGGAAGCAAAGACATGGTTTGAAACCTATTATGCCAAGTATCCTGAATCTTGGTAGAACCTGACTATTGGGAGGATACTGAAATGGCTGAAAAAATAAAAATTGATGTGTTGACCCTGGACAGCGTGCAATGCGCTGCCTGTGGTTATATGATGGAATCCATCGCTGCCCTGCCTGATGACGTCCAAAGTATGATTGAGTACACTGAGTGGTCGATCAAAAACAAGGAAGGTATCGGTAAATTCATGGAGCTGAAGGGGAAAGTTCTTCCAACAATCTGTATTGAAGGGGACTGTGTATTTGAAAGCATCATCCCGCAATATGAAGAACTGATCGATGAAATGGCCAAACGTGCGCCCACCGATTCGATACGTGAAACTATAGGCTCTCTGCGTGACCAGGGCTTTGACTTCAGCAAGGTGCAGCAGAACCTTGAGAAGGCCGGTTCCGGCCAGAAAACAAAGGCGGGCTGAAAACCCTTCATTGCCGGAAGCCGGATGATGCCGGTTTCCGGATTTTTTGTCATTCATGCCCGCAGAGCGGGCACAACAAAGAATGAAAATTACCCTGGCACCCACACGTGACACCGCAGAGCGGTGTCACGAGGTCACGATGAAATAGAAAAAATTGCTTGTTGCACCGCTCTGCGGTGCAACACATCACAAGGCGCTCTGCGCCATTT
>CAZPXI010000170.1:0-5910 GCA_964590715.1 uncultured Desulfobulbus sp. | reverse complement strand
TGTTCCCTTTCTTCCGGTGCATTGATTATATTTTCATCCCTTATTCAGCCTAAATGGTGATTACATGAAGACAGCACAATCTCGGGAATTGTTCGCCCGGGCAAAAAAAGTTATTCCAGGCGGGGTGAATTCTCCGGTCCGTGCCTGTACATCCGTTGGCTGTGACCCTCTGTTTATCAGCAGTGCCAATGGCTGCATGGTGACCGATGCCGACGGCAACACGTATATTGATTTTGTCGGTTCCTGGGGCCCTATGATACTGGGACATGCCCATCCCGATGTCCTTGAGGCTATTGCTCAGACCGCACCACTTGGAACCAGTTTTGGAGCGCCTACCCCACTTGAGGTCGAACTGGCCGAGCTGGTCTGTGATTCGGTACCGTCTCTGGAAAAAGTACGTTTTGTCAGTTCCGGTACCGAGGCGACCATGAGTGCCATTCGCCTGGCCCGGGGTTTTACCGGTCGCAATATAGTGGTGAAGTTCGACGGCTGTTATCACGGTCATGCCGATTCGTTTTTGGTCAAGGCCGGTTCCGGGGTTATTACCCTGGGCATTCCAGGCAGCCCAGGAGTGCCTGAAGACATCGTAAAAAATACCCTGTCCATTCCCTATAATGATTCCGAAGAGCTGGAGAAAACCCTGCGGGCCAAGGCGGATGACATCGCCTGCGTGATCGTCGAGCCGGTGGCCGGGAACATGGGAGTGGTTGTCCCGGAAATGGAATTTTTGCAGACCCTGCGTGCGTTGACGGCAGAGCTCGGTATTGTCTTGATTTTTGATGAGGTGATTACCGGCTTTCGTCTGGCCCTTGGTGGTGCCCAGGAGCGTTTCGGCATACTTCCCGATCTGACCTGTCTCGGTAAGATCATCGGCGGAGGGCTGCCGGTGGGCGCCTATGGAGGTAAACAGGAAATTATGGATCAGGTGGCCCCGGACGGACCAGTGTATCAGGCCGGAACTTTGTCGGGCAATCCGCTGGCCATGGCCGCCGGTCTTGCTATGCTCAAGGTTGTGCGCCAACCGGATTTCTATACGGAGCTTGAAAAAAAGAGCGACTGGTTTGCCGGAGGACTTGCCCGCATCGCAGCCGCGGCAGATGTGCCGACGACCCTGAACCGTATCGGTTCCATGATGACCTGTTTCTTTACCGATGGGCCGGTTACTGATTTTACAAGTGCCATGCAGGCGGATACGGAACGCTATGGTCGTCATTTCAGGCAGATGCAGGCTAGTGGCGTCTGGCTGGCACCGTCACAGTTTGAGGCGGCATTTATATCCGCTGCACATGACCGAACTCACTTGGAAAAAACGCTTGAATTGACTGAATCGTCATTCAAAAAAATAGTGGTTTAGTAAAAAAATCATTGCGTTTGCCGATTTCGCATGCTACTTGTTGTCCAATTCTGCAACCGCTGGCTGCAATAAGGAGAAAAGAAAGATGTCCGATGAAAGCAGGGAGATGTTCAGGCAGCTCGCTGTATACAGCCATGTTGGATTGTCCTTTGTTTTTTCGATTATGATAGGGTTCGGGATCGGCTGGTACCTTGACAATAAAGTCTTTGACGGTCGTACCGCCCCTTACTTGACATTTATATTTTTGGCTTTCGGGATAGGCGCCGGGTTTAAGAATCTCTGGGAACTAACCCAGGATATATCAAAAAATGAATAATATGGAAAAAAACGGAGCAATACTGAGCGAGCCCGAGAATATGTTGCTTCGGTCTATAATGGTGTTCAGTCTGTTGTCCCTTACGGTTTTTGTTGCCGGGGGTTGGTTTCTGTATAATTGGACTCTGGCGCAGTCTATTATAGCCGGTGGAATTCTTGCCAACGGCAGTTTTTATATTCTGAAAAAGGATATTGAACAGCTCATTGCCCGGGTCAGCGCTGCCGGCAATTCATTTCGCGGTATAAAAAGAGCTGAAAAAGTTCGTTTTGTCATGAAGTTTTATGCCCGGTTGATCGTGCTTGGATTGTTGCTGTTTGCACTGGCGACCAAGATACATATCAACATGATCGGTCTGGTAATAGGGTTATCGACAGTTATGCTCAGCGTCGTTGTGGTCGTCTTGAGTAAGGGTAAAACATATTCCGTACAACGTGTGAAGGGAGTGTAGGCCATGGAACATCCGATATTATTTATTTCGCTCATCCTTGATCAACTGGGATTGCCGGTACCACATACTGCGGTTGGGAGCAATATGCTGGAAAGGTTGTGCGAGCCGTATATGACCTATACCTGGCTGGTCATGGCATTTCTGATCATCGTGCCCAAGCTGACCATGGGTAAGCTTGAGGTTATCCCCGGCAGCGGTCAGAATTTCTGGGAAGTGATGATCGGTGGTATGATGGATTTCTTTACCGAGAATCTCGGTGAAGATGGGGCGAAGATGCTCTTTCCTATGATGGCCACCTTTTTCCTCTATATTGTTCTGGGCAACATGATCGGCCTGATTCCCGGTTTCATGTCGCCGACCTCAAACCTGAATATCACCTTAGCCATGACGCTTATGACTTGGGTTACCCATCACGTTCTTGGGTTCCGTTTTCATGGAATCAAATATTACAAACATTTCATGGGACCGATACCGGCAATGGCGCCGTTTATGTTTGTGCTTGAAGTTATCAGTAACTTTGCCCGTCTGCTCTCACTTTCCATGCGTCTTTTTGGTAACATTCTGGCCAAGGAAATTCTGCTTGCTGTTCTCTTTATGCTTGCAGGCGCTTATTTCGCTCCCCTGCCCATCCTCTGTCTCGGCGTGCTGGTCTCGTTGATTCAGGCGGTTGTTTTTGTTCTGCTGTCGGTACTCTACTGTGCGCAGGCCATGGAGCATGCTCATTAATCTGGTGTAATCAGTTTCCGTTCAACGGAGAAGAAGGCCAACTTTTATATAATTTTTTTGGAGGAACAGTCAAATGGACAAGATTCATCTCGCATTAGTTTGTATCGGTGCTGCACACGCAATTGGATTTGCAGGACTTGGGGCCGGTATCGGTATGGGTTCCGGTGTTGAGGGTGCATGTCTTGGTGTTGCCCGCAATCCCGAAGCAAAAGGTGCTATTACCACCACCATGATTCTTGGTATGGCTCTTGTTGAGTCTATCGCTATTTATGGTCTGGTTATTGCCTTTATCCTGCTGTACGCCAACCCGTTCAAAGCGGCTCTGGGACTGTAAGATAGGAGAGTAGACCTGTTAAAAGGGGACTGCAGCGTTTGCTGTAGTCCCCTTTTTTTGTTCAGTGTATTTCAGGGAAAGCGTTGCACAGGGGTACCGCCGGTGACTGAGAAAAAACGAATGCATCTTGTCAGTCTTGGCTGTGCCAAGAACCTTGTTGATTCCGAGATTATGCTCGCTCTTCTTGGTGATGCCGGCTACAGCGTAGTTGAAGAGCCAGGTGAGGCCGACCTTCTGCTGGTGAACACCTGTGGATTTATTCAACCGGCAGTCGAGGAGGCAGTTGATGAGATCCTGCGCTTGTCGGAGTACAAGGAGCAGGATCCGGATAAACTACTGGTGGTTGTCGGTTGTCTGGTTCAGCGGTATGGTAAGAGTCTTCTTGAAGAACTGCCTGAGGTCGATCTGTTTACCGGTATTAACGGCATTGCCGAGATAGATGCCCTGATAGAAAAGCGACTCCACAAGGACAGCCCATTTCTTGTGCTGGATTCGCCGAAATATCTGATGAACAGCGCGACGCCGCGTCGCCTGTCCACCCGGTTTTTTCAGGCTTTTCTTAAACTTACCGAAGGCTGTGATAATCGCTGCACCTATTGTCTGATTCCCTCCATCCGCGGCAGTCTTCGCAGCCGTCCTGTTTCTGATCTAGTTGTTGAGGCACAACGGCTTGCAACCGGCGGGGTTCGAGAACTCAATCTCATTGCTCAGGATCTGACCGCCTACGGAACCGATTTGAATCCTGCCGCCGATCTGGTTCACCTGCTTGAGCAGATTTTGAAACAGACGGATATTCCCTGGCTCCGACTGCTCTATCTCTATCCGACAACGACCTCAACCAGGCTGCTCGAGCTGATGGCTGCTGAACCACGTATTGTTCCCTACCTGGACATTCCCTTTCAACATGTCAGCGATCATGTACTGCAGCGCATGAACCGGCGTTACGGTCGACAGGATCTTGATGATCTCATTGCCCGGATCCGCAGCTATCTGCCCGACTGTGCCCTGCGCACAACCTTGCTGGTCGGCTTTCCAGGTGAAACCGAGCAGGATGTCGAGCAGTTGATTACATGTCTGCAACGCTGGCAGCTTGATCATGTCGGTGTTTTTCAGTATCAAGATGAAGAGGGGTGTGCGGCCTATAATTTTGACAAGAAGATTGATGACCTGGAAAAGGAGGATCGATACAAGAGGGTCATGGCTGTGCAGGCTGAAATCAGTGCAGGGAACGTGCAGAAATACGTTGGTCATGTGGAGCAGGTCTTGGTTGAAGGAGTAAGTGCGGAAACGGATTTACTCCTTGAAGGGCGCACCCGTTTTCAGGCTCCCGAGATCGATGGTTGTGTCTATATTAACGATGGGCAGGCCGATCCCGGTGCTCTTGTACCGGTACGAATAACAGAGGCCCATACCTATGATCTGGTGGGAGAAATTCTGCGTGAAGGAGAGGTCTGAGACCTATCGTAGCTGAAAGAGAAAGATTACCCCTTGGGTTGGTCGGGTTTGCACCAAAAAGGCACCGGTTGAATGCCGGTGCCGGATTTTTTTAAGGTCTGGTGTTGGTGCAACCGGGAAGGCAACGCCCGAATACGGGCTGGTTTATTTTTTGAAATTTTTATTTACACTCTCGCGCAGGTCTTTTCCCACCTTGAAAAACGGCAGACTCTTGGGAGCAACCTTGATTTTTTCCCCGGTTTTAGGATTACGACCGGTATAAGCGCCGTATTTTTTAACCACAAAGCTGCCGAAGCCCCGGATTTCAATGGAGTCACCACTGGCCAAAGCATCGGTCATGGTCTCAATTATAGTGTTGGTGATCGAGGCCGCCTCTCGAACAGGCAGTTGCATCTCTTCGGCCAAGGCTTCAATCAGTTCTGATTTATTCATGCTGTTCTCCCTCACGCAACGAGTCTGAATCCGGTCACAGTTTGGTTCGTACTGTCTTCAATAACAGGTCAAAAGACACTAATTTTTCCAACTAATCAGATTTAATCAGGTATGTTTTTGATTGTAAAGGGAATTTTTCCGGAAAATACTTTTTTTATATCTTTTCCGGTCAAAAATCGATATTCAGCCGGTTGCAACCGGTCGAGGGTCAGTCTCCCATAGGCAGTTCTTTTCAGGGTCTTCACCGGATGGCCTATGGCGGAGAACATTTTTCTGACCTGTCGCTTTTTTCCTTCATGAAGAATTACCTGTAACCGTACATTGCCCTTTTTTCTTGAAAGGAATCGAATTTCGGCAGGTAATGTTCTGCTGCCGTCGAGTATGATGCCTCGTTCAAGTCTATGTATCCGTTCCGAATCAGGAGCTGTGTTAACGGTGATTTCATAGGTTTTGTTCACCCCGTACCGGGGATGGAGAATAAAATTGGTCATCCGGCCATCGTTGGTGATCAGTAACGCGCCCTCACTGTTCAGATCCAGACGGCCGACCGGAAAAACCCGGGCTGTGATCTCCGGCAACAGATCGGTGATGATCGGTCTGCCCTGTGGGTCGGATAGGGTCGTAACGTAGCCGGTCGGTTTGTTGAGAAGGAGATAGACTGGTTCTTCGCTGCTGATCGGCTTGCCATCAAAGGTAATGACTACCCTTGCGGCATCGACTTTAGTACCCATGCCGGTCACCGGCTTGCCGTCGACCGTGACCCTTCCCTGTTTGATATATTCTTCACATTTACGGCGGGAACCGATACCGGCCCGGGCCAGGATTTTTTGCAGTCGCTCTTCCAT
>CAZPXI010000169.1:0-5946 GCA_964590715.1 uncultured Desulfobulbus sp. | reverse complement strand
TCCAGCCATGCTGGTTTATCCGAAAGTAGTCCACAACATTTTGTTCTTTCAGACTATTTTCATGGTCGAGGTCTACGCTATCTGTTGTGGCTGTGGCTTAAAAAATTGATCCAGTCATGCTGGCGATCAGGATTGGTTTTGAAATTGCATGGATCATGCCAGTTTGACTCGTTGGTTTGTTGCCCGTGTAACATGCTAATATTAATAAAGTTTTATGATGGTGCTTTCGGGACGATCCCGACCCATTCGTAAAGTCGGGTAAAAATTACCCGGCTTCCTCTTTGCTGATGGGTAAATTTTACCCGCAATCGGTGAACTACCGGTCAATTTTCATGTTCAATGGCATAGAATGAAGTGGTTACCACGCCCTAAATTTATTTATGTCTCTCCCTGGTTGCTTGCCGCAGCAACAGGGCTGCTGGTGTTGATTGTCGTCACCTTTGCCCTGAGCAATATCCAGAGAGAAAAACGGCTGATGACCAATGCCATGCTGCAGAAGGCGGCGACTTTGTACAGGGTTATCCGTTCCGGGGCAAGAGCTTCCTATGTCTCCGATCTGCGTCGAGGAATCTGGCAGCCGGATCCCTGGAGTGACCATGTCCAGCGCGTTATTGATCATCTCTCCGACGACCCGGATTTGTATTTTCTTGCCGTTGTCGACGGCAACGGCGAAGTCTTTGCCCATAGCAGGCGGGTGATGCGGGGGCAGACAATCAACGTTCAAATCCCTGAACACCTCTCGGAAAAGGGCACGAGCGGCCGGTTTATCTTCCGGGTTGGCGAGGAAAAAGGCCAGGGTCGTTTTTTTGAAGTCATTCGTCCCTACAGGCCTTTTCAGTCAATCCGCCCGCCGCTGCCGCTGTCTCTGTTTGAGCTCCATAAAAAAATCACCGGACCTGATGATGAATCCCTTTCCGGGCCGTTCAGTCTCAACAATACCTGGAAAGATGACAGGAATTACTATGTCATAGTAGCCCTGGATATGAAGGGGTATGACCGGGCCCTGCGTCGCTTGCGTTTTCAGGTTTTGATGCTCTCTCTTGCCATGTTGCTGGTCGGTATCGGAGGCTGGCTTTCCCTTGCTGCTGTGCAGGGGTACCGTGTTTCCAGGCAGGCTCTGCATGAAATTCAGGCATTTACCGGTCTGCTGGTCTCTAAACTGCCGGTGGGAATTATCGCCACTGACAAGAGCGGCACCATCGCCACCTGGAACAAGGCTGTTGCCGAGCTCATAGGTATAGAGGAAAATTCAGCCACAGGGAAGACGCCTGAAGAAATCCTTCCTCAAGTCCTTGCCGATTTTTTTTCCGGTACAGAAGATTGTGAGGATGCATCCCAGGGCTGTGTGCCGGAGGTGCGGCTTGTTGTTCATGGAGAAGAGCTGGTGTTGAATTGTCACCACCTGGTTATTTCAAACCGAGACGGTGTGCCTGAGGGAGAGGTTCTGCTGCTGTCCAATATGACGGAGCTCAAAAATCTTGAAAAGGAGATGCGTGAAACAGAACGGCTGGCCGCAGTGGGAAGAATGGCAGCCGGGGTGGCACATGAAGTCCGCAATCCTTTGAGCTCAATTAAGGGCTTGGCATTGCTGCTCAAGGGCAAGTTTTCAAAAAAGAGTAAGGAGCATGAAACAGCCGCCCTGTTGATTCAGGAAGTGGAACGTATGAACCGGACTATTTCCGAACTGCTCAGTTTCGCCCGGCCCGCCCCCCTTGAGCTGACGAAAGTCGATATGCATGCATTGCTTGAGCAGCAGGTCAGGCTGCTGGTTGCCGATGCCGCCAGTGACAGCATTGTCTTTGATCTTGAGGTTGCCGATGATCTTCTGCCTGTTGCCGCCGATCAGGACCGGTTGAAGCAGGTTATTTTGAACATTTTGTTAAACGGCGTCCAGGCAATGGACAGCGGGGGAACGTTGACCGTACGAGCCCGGAACAACCCGGACAATAAGACTGTTGTCCTGACGATTACCGACACCGGGATGGGCATGGGCAAGGAAACCCTGAGCCAGGTCTTTTTTCCCTATTTCACTACCAAGAGCAGGGGCACCGGTATCGGACTTGCCATCTCACAAAAAGTGATTGCCGATCACGGTGGCACTATTTACCTGAGCAGTATTTCCGGACAGGGCACGGTGGTCACAGTAGAGTTGCCCTGGTACGGCGTTCCTGTCGGTCACCCCCTCCGGGTGGATTAACTGCAGGGATTTTTGGATATGACGTCTTTGAAGTTACTGTTGAGAAATTCACATTCGGCCGGAGTGAGGTCGAAACGCAATTCCGCCTCAGCAAGGATGCTGTCGCGTTTTTTTTCGGGATGTTTGCCGACGGTCTCGCTGAGCCAGCAGATGGCATTTTTCAGATTGGCGGACGGCGTCTGTAACGGCGTGGACTGGGACATTGAATTCACCGGTAAATGGAGACTTTTTTCACTGGAGCGCTTTTTATGTTTGGGGTCAATATACGGTGGGTTTGTCCCGGACGCCATATTTTTCTTCAGGACTGAGGGAATCCCCTCTTGACGGCGATAAGGCAGCTTTGCTACAGTATACAAATAAGGAGAGAATACTTAAGGGCATGGGGGCGCAGCTTATGGAAGGCTTAAATGGACATTTTCTCATTTCAACCCCGCAGATGCCTGACCCTCGTTTTCAGGAACAGGTTATTTATCTGTGTGCTCATAATGAGGAGGGAACCATGGGGCTGGTGATCAATAACCCCAACCATGAAATCACCCTGCTTGATGTGTTTCACGGTGCCAACCTCCCGGTGCCGGAGGGACCCTTGCCGCCGGTCTATCTTGGCGGTCCCGTGGAGATGGATGCCGGCTTTATTCTCTTTGCCTCTGTTGACAAAGACTATTTTTCCCTGGATGTCACCGAGAATGTATCCCTGTCCAGAGATTCCCGCCTGCTGGAAGAAATCGCCCGCGGTGAAGGCCCGGAAAATTTTTTGTTTATGCTCGGTTATGCCGGTTGGGGGCCGGGACAGCTTGAAATGGAGCTGATGGATAACGGATGGCTTACCGTGCCCGGTGATATTGAAACCCTGTTTCATACCCCGGATGAAAACAAATGGAAAATGGCGGCCCAGCGATACGGAATCGATATCTCTGTATTTGGGGATGTTATTGGTTACGCTTGATATACGTTTAATCACTACCGGAGACGCACCTGCCAGGGTTTTGGCATGTGCGTTTTTTTATGCATTTTTTTTATACAATCAAAGGATAATGTCGGAATTACACAAAGTACAACTTAAAGAGATCTTTCAATGTGCCCGTTGCGGGTATTGCTGTCAGGGAGAGACCACGGTTTCTCTTGATGAGGATGATCAAAGGCGGATGATCGAAGAACTTGGTCTCACTCGTGAAGAAGTGAAGAAGAAATACTGGCGGGTAACCGGTACAGTCGTCCAGATGCAGATAGTCGACGGCCATTGTATTTTTTACGACAAAGACACCGGCTGCAGCGTGCACAAGGGCAGGCCATGGCGATGTGGACAGTGGCCGCTGCATCCGAGCATGCTGGATGACGAGAATAATTATATAACCATAAGCGCATCCTGCCCGGGTATAAACAAGGAACTCACGTATGCCGAGTTTTGCTCGAAATTACAAAAACTGCTTGAGCAGGAAGGGAAACTGATCTGTTGAAATTTGTTTTTCTTTTTCTCGGCAAGACCAGGCAGGATTATCTTGATGCCGCTATCCGGGATTACGCGGATCGGCTTGGCCGATACCTGCCGGTGGAACTTGTGGTTCTCAAGGAAAAGTATAACCGTAACGGGTCGGATGCGGTTATCAAACAGGCCGGTGCCGATCAGCTCCTGGCCCGCTGCGGAAAAAACAGCTTTAAAGTAGCACTGGACCTGTCCGGCAGGCAATATGACTCAACCGGGCTTGCCCGTGTGGTCCGGGGATTTCAGGATCGTGGCCTGCAGACGGTGTATTTTCTTATCGGCGGACACCTGGGGCTGCACTCTTCAGTTGTCGAAGGTGCAGACCTCGTCTGGTCACTTTCAAACCTGACCTTTACCCATGAAATGACCCGGATGATCGTCCTTGAACAGTTGTATAGGGCCTGTACGATAAATGGGGGGCAGAAATATCATAAATGACATGGAAATAAAAAAATATATAAAAAATATACCCGATAGCTTTCTCCGGTTTGCAGAGCAGGTAAAAAGCAATTCCCCTGTGTCGCTCCACTCAATGTATGTTGTCGGCAGTGTTTTAACGCCTGATTACAACCCTGACGGTTCGGACATAAATTCCCTCATCGTTATTGAAGAACACCAGCTTGATTTTCTTGATTTTCTCATCCTGCTGGGCAAGGAATTCAAGGGACACGGAATAGCTCCGCCCCTGGTGATGTCGGCTGAATATATCGACCATTCCCTGGATGTTTTTCCCATAGAGTTCTTTAATTTTCAGGCAATTCATCACACCCTGTTCGGAGAAGATTTCCTTGATCGGTTACAGATTGCCGACCAACATCTTCGCTTGCAATGCGAACGGGAAATCAAGGCTAAACTGCTCTGGCTTGGCCAGGTCTACATTGAAACCCTTGGCGACCGGAACATGCTGGCTGAAAAGATGGCCGTATCCATTACCGGATACTTTCCTCTGTTTCGCGCCATCATTCATCTGGCCGGACGGGATGTGCCTCTGGGTTGCAGCGAGGTGCTGCAGACCCTGAATGAAACGATTGGCCTTGAAACGGATATTTTTAAGAGCATCCATCAGATGAAAATCTCAGGCCAACAACCGGCTCAACGGGATGAGCTCTGTTCCTGTTTCAGCAGCTACTATCAAGCAACCCGGGATATTGCCGCTTATGTCGATCAGCTCTCCTGTTAAAATTTTTTTTATTGTATTTCTGTTCCTGTTCCTGCTTCTACCCCTGTCGGTGACAGCAGGGCCGCAGATACCGGCACAAGCGCCCGGATACGTCGTTGATCTTGCCGGAGTGCTTGATGGCGGCAGAAAGGAACAGTTGAGCAATCTTCTCCAGGATCTTGACCGGAAAACAACGGCCCAGATGGTTATCTTAACCATCAATTCGCTGGACGGGCAGGATATCAATTCATTTACTCTCCAGACCGCCGAACAGTGGAAGATCGGCCGCAAGGGTAAGGATAACGGGTTGTTGTTTGTGATTGCCATCCAGGACCGGAAGTATCGTTTCGAGGTCGGCTATGGTCTTGAATCCATCTTGCCCGACAGTCTGGTAGGTTCGATCGGCAGAAAAGTCATGGTTCCTTATTTTAAACAGAAGAAATATGCAGATGGGATAACCGCTGCAACCGGTGCTGTTGTTAAAGTCCTCGGAGACTCATACGGCGTTACAATCTCCGGAATGGATAAAATGCCCGCGGTTAAGCGAGCTCAATCCAACGATGAAAATTCCGGGTTCCTGTTTTTCTTTTTCGTCCTCATCGGCATTGTCATAGTCTATTCACGATCCGTAAATAGAAAAATGCGGGGAAAGGGCGGCAACCGTTTTGGCGGCCCTGGAGTGGGACCGGTTATTTTCCCGGGCGGCGGATGGGGCGGCGGTTCGTCCGGAGGGTTTGGTGGTTTCAGCGGCGGCGGTGGCGGATTTGGGGGTGGTGGCGCATCAGGAGGCTGGTAGACCGCATTTTTTGTATTCTGATAACTTTTTTATTCTAGTATTTTTGTATTTTGATAATCAGGTGTTGCATGTGCATGAACAATTAAGGAGGGTTCAGTGAGCCAGGGTATTAAAACAGTTTTGATAATTCTTGGGGTCCTGGTGGCTCTGGTCGCCGGTGTTGTCTTGTGGGGCGTAGGACAGTATAACCGGGTCGTGGCCATGGATGAACAGGTGAAGTCCCAGTGGGCTCAGGTGGAAAATCAGCTCAAGCGCCGTTTTGACCTGATCCCCAACCTGGTGGAAACCACCAAGGGCTATGCTAAACATGA
>CAZPXI010000168.1:0-5953 GCA_964590715.1 uncultured Desulfobulbus sp. | reverse complement strand
CGCCAGGCCGGATTCAACCGGGCCCTGGATATGCGCCGCCCGCTGGGCTCGGTCATCAAACCGGCGATCTACCTGAACGCACTCAGCCGCCCGGACACCTACAACCTGCTGAGTATCCTCAGCGACGACCCTCTGTCAATCCCAATGGCCGGTGGAGACTGGCAGCCGCAGAACTACGATAAAACATTCCACGGTCCCGTACCGCTTATGCAGGCACTGATCCATTCCTACAATGTTGCCACCGTCAGCCTGGGCATGGAACTTGGCCTGAAAAGCGTGATAAACACCCTGCATGAGCTGGGAATACCCGAAGAGATACAACCTTTTCCTTCCCTGCTGCTTGGCGCGGTTGAAATCCCGCCGATTGATGTTCTGCAGATGTACCAGACCATTGCTGCAGGCGGCTATCGCACTCCACTTCGGGCCATTCTGGCCGTAACCGACCGGCAGAACCAATTACTGCAACGCTACCCTCTAACCGTGGAACAGGCGGCAGACCCGGCCGCCGTTTTCTGCCTGAGCACGGCCCTGCAGGAAGTCACAAAGACAGGAACCGGCCACTCGCTTCAGCAGCTGCTCCCTCCCGGACTCACGGTTGCCGGCAAGACCGGGACCACCGATGAGCTGCGGGATTCATGGTTTGCCGGTTTCAGTGATTCCCATGTGGCAGTGGCCTGGGTCGGCCGTGACGACAACAGCTCAACCGGTCTCACAGGAGCTACCGGTGCCCTGCGAATCTGGGCGAAGATCATGGACGAAATCGCTACCACGCCTCTACAACTGCAGCCGCCTGCAAATATTGATTTCTACTTTTCCGATATAGAATCCGGCAAACTTTTTGCAGACCAGTGTCGGCAGGGAGAACTGGTTCCCTTTATTCGCGGCGGCCTGCTGCCTCCGGTCATACCATGCACAGGCTCCCCCCCCTCAAGGTATACTCCGCCACGGAATACAACTCCGGGAAACGACCTGGAACAGACCATTGAAGAGGGAATACAAAAATTCTTGAGGATTTTCCGATGATACGACATTTTTTTCTCATTTTCTGTCTGCTGATGCCGATAATCATGCAGGGCTGTGCTCCTTCACCCTATCGCCCGCCTACGCCCTATCAGCGACAGCCGGTCATTGAGCAGAAAGACACGCTGCCCGACACGACGCAACCGGCCGGAGCGCCGGTCAATCCTCTTGTACGGGACATCCGTCAACAGGCCGAACAGCAGATGCAGCGGGGCCAACTGACCGCCGCCGCCCAGACCCTGGAACGGGGACTGCGGATTGCCCCCAAAGACGGCTCGCTCTGGTCGCAGCTGGCCCTTGTCCGCCTGCAACAGCACCGCTATGGGCAGGCGCAGTCACTGGCGGCAAAATCCATCAACCTTGCCGGAAACAATTCCGCCCTGGTCCACAGGAATCAACGCATTATTGAAGCAGCACAAAGAGCACGGAAATAGGGACACCCCACAGGCACGGACCCGGTCCAGCCCGCCCAACGGTTGCCGAAACAAAAAAACATCAAAATCAATAGAATTGATTTCAATTGAAGCAGCGGCCGACAAAAACAGACCGCGCCTCTAACAGATTTTTCAAAAAAAAATAAATAATCATTTATAAAAAAAACAAAAAACTGATAATATATAAAAACTCATGGACAAATCAAAAAGTAGAGAGGCTACCAAATAGAATTATGGGCCGGATCCGTTCAGGATCCGTAGTATTTCATCCGGATCATTGACCTGAAAATTCACCTTTTCCCACCTCCAGTCCATCCGAATAAAAAATTGAAAGGCGGTCGCCTTCAGATACGACGATGAAAAAAATACAGTGGCATGATTCCTTCAGCGTAGGAATTAAAAAAATCGACAATCAACACAAGAAGCTCTTCTCCCTGCTCAATGAACTTATCGTAGCCAGCGAGACGGGACAGGAGGCTGAAGTTCTCGACCGGGTTCTGAACGACCTGGTTTCCTACACCGACTATCATTTCAAGACCGAAGAACCATTTTTTAAAATTCACCCCCAGCAGGAAAAACACGTCTCCATTCACCGGGGGTTTATCGAAAAAGCCGAACATATGGTGAGCGTGTTCCATGAGGGTGCTGAAAATACCGGTGAAGAAACAATCAAATATCTTAAAAACTGGATTCTGAATCATGTTCTGGAGACGGATATCAACTTTTTCCGTGATCTGGGATTCATCGACAAAAATAATCATGCACGGCTGGAAGAACTGATTCAGGATCGAACAAAGCAGGTTAAGATCCTTCTGGTCGAGGATAACGAAGTCGAACGTCGTCTTTTACGACAGCTTCTGGAAAAAACCGGCTACAAGATCGTTGAGGCTGAAAATGGCCTGCAAGCACTTGAACTCTGTGAAAAGAATTCAGATATCCGTATCGTGGTTACGGATATAAAAATGCCGGTCATGGACGGTTATTCATTAATCAAGGCCATTCGAAAGAAACAGCTTCATTATAAATACATCCTTGTTGTCAGCGGCCTTGATGAAAAGAGTGACATTGTCAAGGCCCTGCAGCTCGGGGCCAACGATTATCTGACCAAACCTGTTTACCGGGAGGAATTAAAACTTCGTATCCAGCGGGCCCAGCAACTGTTGAGGCTTGAAAGTCAGGATGAGCTCATCTTCTCAATGGCCCGCCTGTCTGATTATCGCAGCCATGAAACCGGTATGCATCTGGAACGAACCAGAGAATATGTCCTGATGCTGGGCCGGTATCTGGCGGAGCATTATCCCGAGACCGATCTCACCAATCAACTGGCCGGAGAAATAGCCCTGGTTTGCCCCCTGCATGATATCGGAAAAGTAGCAATTCCCGACACGATTCTCGGTAAACCCGGACCGCTGACGGACGAGGAATTTACAAAGATGAAAGAACATTCCGAAATCGGCGGCAACCTGCTTAGTGAGATCTATATTAAAACAGGTTCGCAGACCATGCGCCTGGCCTTTGAGATAGCCATGTATCACCATGAACGATGGGACGGCAACGGCTATCCGGCAGGTCTGTCAGGTGACGGCATTCCCATTGCCGCCCGCATTATGGCACTGGCCGATGTCTTTGATGCCTTGACCAGTGATCGGGTGTACAAAAAAGCCTTCAGTCACGAACAAACCAGAAAGATTATCATCGAAGGGAAAAGCAATCATTTTGATCCACGTCTTGTGGAGTCCTTTCTGGCCCTGGAGGATCAGTTTATCCAGCTCAAGGAAAAGCTGGGGGATTGAACCCGACGTTGGAGGATTTTTTGACCTTACCGGACAAAAAAAAGACGGCATGGAAACGGGACATTCCGGCAAGAAAATGTCCCGTTGGAAAAATGCCTCCGGATCAGTTGATTGGAATGCGGCGATATGCCGGTCCGGTCTCTTTTAATTTGGGCAGCTCAATGCGCAGAATCCCTTTGCGGTATTTTGCTTTGGCTCTGCTCTGATCCACCGGAGCGGGTAGCGGTATGGCGCGCTCAAAACGCCCGTAGGCACATTCAACCACGTGATACCGACCCAGGGTTGATTCCCGTTCGGTTCTTTTTTCACCCCGAATGATCAGGATATCATCCACCACTTCAATTTCGAAATCACTCCGTTTCATACCCGGAGTTTCAATCCGGACCACGACCTGGTTGGAATCATCAAAAACTTCGGCCGCCAGCACTCCCCAGCCGACATTTCGCCGGCTGGTTTCAACCAGCTCCTGTTTGTCCGTATTCTTTTCCGCCTTACCCGGCAGAGAAAAACGGGTAATGGCACTGGACGCCTTTCGGGTGAGGCTGTTCCACCCTTCAACCACACTTTCCCAAACCTGGCCAAGTCCCTGACGAAGCTGTGTTAATGTTGCCATAATGGTTACCTCCTTTACTCATATACGGAAATCTCAATTGAGTGACGCACCAGACAGCAAAAAACATCCCGGCCTCCGCCTCTGTCCCTGGAGCAGAAGGCCTCCCCTTCTGCCGGTAAAAATATGTCCGTTCACCCACTCCGTCAAGGCGGCGGTCTTATTTTTTTCCGATGGCGGACAGCAGAAAATAATGGTTACAGAAACACTCAGAACTGCACCGTTTCGGGGTCATCATCCTGAAGAACAACTCTCCACAACTGCTCTTCCACGTCGAAATCGGCGATCTTGTTGATATCCATCTTCAGGTATTTTCCTTTACCCTCCACCGCTATGTTACCATCGGACAGCAGAATCTCGCCGCTGCCTTCAAAAATGCGTTTCCCGTCTTTTGTCACCCGGGCCAGTACCCGAACTTCACCATCCAGGGGAATCGGTTTTTTCAGGCGCATGGAAAAATCAACCGTCACCCCCCATATTCCATCGGACTGATGAATCATCATGGTTCTGCCGATGGTCTCGTCAAGTATGGTTGCGGCCAGACCACCGTGCAGACGACCGGGATAGCCCTGATGTTCCTCTGCCGGTTGAAAAATACCGAGCAGTTCTCCTGTTTCCAGTTCATAAAATCGGCTTTTCAGGCCGAAGCTGTTCTCCAGCCCGCAGGCAAAGCACATTTTTGAATTAGGCTGCTTAGCGGTTACCCTGATTTCCTTCATGCTATCACTCTCCTCTTGAGGGGATCTTGAAAGGATCCAAAGACTCACGGATTCAGCATGTACCACAGATACGCTTAGACTTCAAAAGAAGGCTCTAAAAAGCATGCTTGAAAGCCGGACAACCCGGCAATCCTGGATGCCTTAAATACGACGGCAATCACCTTTCCGGCGACCTGTTTTTGTGAAAAAAAGTTAAATCCACAGGTGTATTACGTTCAACAAGACAAATCGTAGTTTTTTTTGTAAGCTCGTGCCTGTTCATAAATGAGGATTTTCGTTCAAAGTCAGGTAAACGACAGATTGAGTAATTTGATTGGATATAAATAATGAAAATACGAATAGGTTCGAGAAAAAGCAAATTAGCAATGTGGCAGACCTACTATGTTCAAGATAAATTGACCAAAGCAGGTGTTGGTACGGAAATAATCACCATGGAGACCAAGGGCGACAAGATCCTTGACACCTCCATAGCCAAAATCGGCTCCAAAGGGGTGTTCACCGAGGAACTCGAAGAACAACTGGCCAGCGGCGATATTGATATTGCCGTGCACAGTGCCAAGGATATGCCCTCTGTCCTGCCGGATGGATTTGAGCTGATCGCCTTTACCGATCGGGAAAAGTCCGAAGATGTGCTGGTCAGCCATAATCCGGAACTCAGCCTTGAAGAGCAGACAAAAAAAATCGTTATCGGCACCTCATCGGTTCGGCGGCGGGCTCTTTTAAAATTATACTATCCCCATGTTGAGACGGTGGATATACGGGGTAATCTGCAGACCCGTATCAAAAAGATGCAGGAGGGGTTGTGTGACGGCATCCTGCTGGCCTATGCCGGTGTCCACCGGATGAATCTGGAGGCTATGATTGTCCGGCATTTTCCGGTCGATCAATTTGTTCCGCCGGTTGGCCAGGGATGCGTTGCCATTGAGGCAGCAGGAACCCTACCGCCCGAGAAAAAAGAGATGATCCGGTTCTGTGTGAACAATCCGGACAGTGAGGCCTGCCTGCTGGCGGAACGGGCGTTCCTGCGCTGTCTTGAAGGCGGCTGCTCTATTCCGGCCTTTGCCCTGGCAACACTGGACGGGGATACATTGTCCCTCTCCGGCGGGCTGGTCAGCCTGGACGGCATAAAAAATATTACGTCCTCCAGATCCGGATCAAGAACTGAAGCGGAAGCCATCGGCAAAGAGCTGGGCACTTTTATTCTTGGTTCAGGCGGTAAAGAGCTGCTGGCCGAGATCAGAAGTCTGCAGAATTGAAAATAGTCAGGGCCTGTCTGCTTTTTTCTCATATGAGATTTTGTAATGTTAAATGAACTCACCGTCAATTTCAGCAACCTGCTGCTGTCGCTCTCCGATGCGGTGGATCTTGCCAACTCGG
>CAZPXI010000167.1:0-5998 GCA_964590715.1 uncultured Desulfobulbus sp. | reverse complement strand
CCCGTTTTCTTATCAGCCGCAGGGTCGAGTATACCCGTGCACCGGACAATATTGCCGGAAAGACAGCCGATATGCCGGAGTTGGTTGGAATGAGCCTGAGAAAGGGGTTGCAGCAGCTCAACCAGTATGATCTCCGGATTATTATCAAGGGCAGCGGGCGGATTGTTGCCCAGTCCCCCCGTGCCGGTGAGCAGTTAGGTGATGCTGAGCGCTGTCTGCTCACCCTGGAATCCGAGATTTGAGCGTTTTATGCAGCTGATGGATCTTGAAAAGATACTTGGTGTTGCCGCAAAAGGGGATAACCGGGCAACCGGGCGAGTCACGGCGATTGTGTCCGATTCGCGCCGGGTAATCCCGGGATCGGTCTTTGTTGCAGTGCATGGAACAGCCATTGACGGCCATGATTATATTTCTCAGGCCATGGACAAAGGATGTCTGGCCGTGGTGGCCCAGTGTTGTCCGGACACGGATTCTGAGGCAATCCCCTGTTTCCAGGTCCGGGACAGTCATACCGCTCTTGGCCGACTGGCTGCAGCCTGGAACGGTAACCCCGGCCACAGGCTGAAGCTCATCGGGCTGACCGGGACCAACGGCAAAACCACGACCTCCTGGCTGCTTGAAAAGATTCTCCAGCAGGCCGGTTTCCGAACCGGAGTTATCGGAACCGTGAATTATCGCTATCAGGATCTGGAGGGGAATATGGTCGTTCGTCCCGCACCTCTGACCACTCCTGATCCTCTGCAGCTGCAGGGGCTGCTTAAGGAAATGGCGGATGCGGGCGTAAGTCATGTGTTGATTGAGGCCTCTTCCCATGCCCTGGATCAGAAGCGGCTTATTGGAATCCGGTTTGACGTGGCCCTGTTTACCAACTTGACCAGGGACCATCTGGATTACCATCAGACCATGGAGGCATATTTTACAGCCAAAAAACTGCTCTTCTCAACCTATTTGAAAGATTCGGGAACGGCCGTGGTTGTGGTTGACGCAGAAACCGAGGGTGAGAATTACGGCAACAGGCTTATAGCAGAGCTTGCCGGAAGAGATGTTTTGACGGTTGGATTTTCAGAGGACTGCACTATCAGGTGTGCGCATTTGCGGCAGGATATCGACGGAAGTTCCTGTGAGCTGTCCATCAGCGGCGAGCAGCAGGAGATTACCTCGAATCTGACCGGAACCCATAACGTCTTAAATATGCTTTCCGCTGCCGGCGTGGCCAACGCCTTACAGGTTTCCTGGAGGCAGATCAGGGCAGGGCTGACAGCTGTGGACCGGGTGCCGGGCAGGCTGGAGCGGGTGCTTCTTACCGGTATTTCCCCGGACAAATTGGCTGCCGTTTTTGTTGACTATGCCCATACACCGGATGGATTGGAAAATGTGCTGGCCACCATGAAAAGCATGACTTCCGGGCGGCTTATCTGTGTTGTCGGCTGTGGTGGCGATCGAGACACGGGGAAACGGCCGCTCATGGGTGAAATCGCTGGTCGTATTGCAGATATGGCTATTCTTTCATCGGATAATCCAAGAAGCGAGGATCCTATGGCAATCGTAACAGAAATTGAACGGGGTATTCAGCGGACCGGCAGCAAAAAACTATCGCAGGATGCTTTGTTTTCTTTGAAGGTGGATCAGCACGGGTACCTGGTGGAGCCGGATCGGCGCAAGGCCATTCATCTTGCCTGCAGCATCGCCAGGCCTGATGATGTAGTGGTCATAGCAGGCAAGGGCCATGAGCAGTATCAGATAATCGGCAGAGATAAAAAATTCTTTGATGACCGGCTGGAGGCAAAAAACGGACTGGCCGCCTGGACAATTGCACACCTGCTTGCGGCAACCGGCGGCAGGCTGCTCGGAAAAAACAGTCGAAAAATGTTTACGGATATCTCCACGGACACAAGAACGGTTAAGACAGGGGACGTTTTTGTGGCCCTGGTCGGTGAGAGTTTTGACGGCCATAATTTTCTTGAGACCGCGGTTGAATGCGGGGCCGGGGCATTGATTGTTGAACGGGAATTTCCAGGAGCAGGGGAAAGAATCCCGGCCCTTGTGGTTGAGGATACTCTGCAGGCTCTGGGCGATCTGGCCGCGTACAGGCGCCGGCTGCTGGGAGAAGATGTCAAGGTCGTGGCCATTACCGGCAGTTCCGGAAAGACCACGGTCAAGGAGATGGCGGCGGCAGTTTTTAAGCAGTATTACCTGCGTCCGGAGTCGGCACCTGCGCCGGTGTTGAAGACCCATGGAAATTTTAACAACCTGATCGGGCTACCCCTTTCCCTGTTGCCGCTCTCGGCCGAGCACAGGGTCGCGGTGCTGGAAATGGGCATGAACAGGGCCGGTGAAATCGCCAGGCTAACTGAAATCGCTGATCCCGATATCGCCTGCATCAATAATGTTCAGGCTGCGCATTTGGAAGAACTGGTCGATATTCACGGGGTTGCGGAGGCAAAAGGCGAGCTGTTTTCAGGTTTACGTCCGGATGCGGTTCGAATTATCAATTATGATGATCCGGAGGTGGTCAGGCTAGCCTCCAGGTATCAGGGCCGCACGATCGGCTACGGCGTGACAGCCTCAGGCAGGCGGCATAAACCGCTGGTGCGGGTAACACGGATTACCGGTCTTGGCGCCAAGGGGACACGGTTTACCCTCCACATCGGGGATTGGAAAAAACGAATAACCCTGGCCGTGCCCGGAACCCATAATGTCCATAATGCCGCTGCCGCTGCTGCAATCTGTACGGCCGCCGGTGTGGATGAAGAGAGCATTGTCAAGGGATTGACGCTCCATCAGAACGTGGATAAACGGATGGAGTTTATGAACCTGCCCGGCGGCCTGCGGGTGCTCAATGACAGTTACAATGCCAACCCTTCTTCCATGGCGGCGGCACTCAAAACCGTTGCCTCTTTCGGTACCGACTGCCGGAAGGTTGCTGCTCTGGGCGATATGCTTGAGCTTGGAGAAAATGCAGTCTCAGCCCATCGTCAGATCGGTCGGCTGGCAGCGGAACTTGGGTACGATATGCTGGCTGTGACCGGCGAGTTCAGCCCCGAGGTCGCTCGTGGCGCCCGCGAGGGCGGGATGGCCAAAGATCAGGTCGTGGTCCTTGCCGATACGATGGCCATTGCCGACTGGCTTTATCATCTTTTGATCAGCGGGCGACTCAGTGAAGGCGACTGGCTGCTGGTCAAGGGATCCAGGGGGATGCGGATGGAAAATCTCCTGGTCGAACTCCAGAATCGTTTTGATCCAGCTCCCTGCGAGGCATAAGTTCCATGCTCTATCACCTCCTCTACTCGCTTCATACCCAGATCAGCTGGTTCAACGTCTTTCGTTATATCACCTTCCGCTCCATTGGTGCGGCCATTACCGCGTTTCTCATTCTCTGTATTCTTGGGCCGAAATTTATCCGCTGGCTGCAACTCAAACAGATAGGGCAGGTGGTTCGTTCCGATGGTCCTGAATCGCATCTGAGCAAACAGGGCATCCCGACAATGGGCGGGGTCCTGATCCTGGCCGCCATGACCATCTCAACCCTGTTGTGGGCGGATTTGACCAGCGGTCTGGTCTGGTTGCTGATCGGAATCAGCCTGTTTTTCGGCGCTATCGGCGCGATTGATGATCTGCAGAAGGTGACCAAGGGCAACAGTAAGGGGCTTTCTCCCCGCGGCAAGCTGCTGCTCCAGGTTGCCGGTGCCTCAATGGTCGGCCTGTACCTGATCCTGCATCCGGAATACGACGGCAGGCTGGCGATTCCGTTTTTCAAGACCTTTCATCCGGATCTTGGCTGGTGGTATATCCCGTTCACTGTTCTGGTCATTGTCGGGGCATCGAATGCGGTCAACCTGACCGACGGTCTCGATGGTTTGGCGGCCGGGCCGGTAATGATCAGCGGTTCGGTGTATCTGATTTTTTCCTATGCCGCCGGTAACGTTATTGTAGCACAGTATCTGCAGATTCCTTATGTCCAGGGCGCCGGTGAGGTAGCGGTGTTCTGCGGAACCTTGATCGGGGCCTGCCTGGGTTTTCTCTGGTTTAACGCCTATCCGGCCGAGATTTTCATGGGCGATGTGGGCTCGCTGTCGCTCGGCGGTACTCTGGGCGCGGTGTCGATTATCACCAAGCAGGAATTTCTGCTGGCCATTGTCGGCGGGATTTTTGTTATGGAAGCGGTCTCGGTTATCCTTCAGGTCGGTTATTTCAAGATGTCGGGCGGTAAGCGGATTTTCCTTATGGCCCCGATTCACCATCATTTTGAGAAGAAAGGCTGGCAGGAACCCAAGGTCGTGGTCCGGTTCTGGATTATTTCTATAATTCTCGGCCTGTTGGCTCTGGCGACCCTGAAGCTGCGTTGATCATGGAACTTGTTGCAGGCACAAAGGCCGTCATTCTTGGTCTCGGGGTTTCAGGACTGGCCGTGCTCAGATATCTGCAGAGCCGCGGCCTTGAAGTCGCGGTTTCGGAATTTCGCAGTTATGACGATCTGAGCGAGGATGAGAAAGTCGTCTGCCGGGGACTGGCGTTTGAGACCGGCGGCCATAGCGAAGAATTTGTTCTCCAGGCTGATCTTGTGGTGCCGAGCCCGGGTGTGCCGCTGGATCTGGATGTGCTCAAGGCTGCCCGGCAACGAGGGATCCCCATTGTCGGCGAACCGGCTCTTGCCGCCGGGGAAATTTCGGTACCGGTGATCGCGGTTACGGGCTCAAACGGAAAAACCACGGTCACCGGCCTGATAGGTGAGCTCCTGCAGAGCAGCGGTTTCAGGCCGTTTGTCGGCGGCAATATCGGCACTCCGTTGCTGTCGTACCTGTTTGAGGCGCAACAGTATGATGTGGTGGTGCTGGAGTTGTCCAGTTTTCAACTGGATTTATCGGGCGCATTCAGGCCGGATGTCGGACTGCTGCTCAACCTGTCGCCGGATCATCTGGATCGTCACGGCGATATGGCAGGCTATACCCGGGCAAAGCAACGAATCTTTTGTAATCAGGGGGCAGGTGATACCGCGATCTTGGGTGGTGATGATCCCCTGGTCATGGAATCGGCCCCGGGATTGACCGGCCGGATTTACACCTTTGGTCATGGCCCCGACAGCCGGGCTCGGATAGTGGAAGACCGGGTTATCGTGACCCGGGACGGGCGCGAAGACATTTTTGAGCTTAAAGAGACCCGGCTCAACTCCAGGGTTAATCACTTAAATGCAGCTGCGGCAATTCTCGCGGCAGAATGTGTCGGCGCAGATCCCGAGGGTATTAAAAAGGGGCTTTCAAGCTATACTCCGCCGGAAAACAGGATGACTCCGGTTGCCGAAATTAACGGAGTTTGGTTTATCAATGACTCAAAGGCCACCAATGTCGGAGCAATGGCCGCCGCCCTTGAGAGCTGTTCCTCTAGCGTAATCCTGCTTGCCGGGGGAAGGGACAAGGGTGGAGATTTTTACGCCATACGGGAACTGGTCAGGGAAAAGGTTGAGACAATGCTCTGCATCGGTGAGGCAAAAGATTTGCTGGTCAAGACCTTTTCCGATGTTGTTGCGGTCGAAGAGGCAAAGGATATGGCTGCCGCCGTTGATAGAGCAGCCACACTGGCAGAACCCGGACAGATTGTCTTACTGGCTCCGGGTTGTGCAAGTTTTGATATGTTTTCCGGATATGCCGAGAGAGGGAGGGTGTTTACCGGACTGGTTCAAGAGTTGAAAGAGAGAGAAAAAAAAGAGGTTAAACGATGACAAAGATATGTTGTGTCTGTCAGCGAATTGAACAGGGTGAATATTGGAAAGATGAAAACGACTATGTTTTTGCCTCCAATGAACGGGTGACCCATGGCTATTGTCCGCTCTGTTTTGACGTGGTGATGTCTGATCTGATGGAGTATATTGGCGAAACCCCTCCGCAGGCAAAAGCAGATGGAGTCGCAGCAGGCGTCGATCACCGGACTTCCGCATGCGCCTGATCGTGACCGGCGGCGGAACAGGCGGACATCTTTTCCCTGCCATTGCCGTGGCCTGCGG
>CAZPXI010000166.1:0-6025 GCA_964590715.1 uncultured Desulfobulbus sp. | reverse complement strand
CCAATTCTTTTGCTCAGCGATCAGGTTTGTTCACCAGTTACATAATGCCGCAGTCTTGCTTATGTTCAGACGTACATTTCCGGAAAACGATAAATGGATACACAACAAAAAAGGATACTAAAAAATAAGTCTGAAGCTATTTTCATGATTGACGGTGCTGCTGGTATTACCGGTTGTAATAAGGTCGCAGAGGATATTTTTGGTTGGTCGTTAGATGAGATAAAGGGGAAAACCTTTGCCGACTTTATTGTATCGGATGAGACCAGAGAACAATTTACGAGTTCTCTGTATCATTTAAAAAATACAGGCAAAAAATGGTCTTCCGGCAAAGGAATCGAGCAAAAGGTTATCCACCGAAACGGCAATGCTTTTCCGGTCGAATTCAATATTTATTTGGTGGACAATTTCAGTGCATGTTCTTTCATTATTACCGTTAAAAATATCCATAAAAATGAAAATCAACTGTTTAACCGAAATCAGCGAGTAGTTAATGCCATCCTGCGAATTGCTATTGATGATTTTTCCTTAGACGAAATTCTGTTGCAGGCATTAGAGTATGTTTTACTCTTCAACACCCCGCGTTTAATCGATAAGGGCGCGATTTTACTGGTAGCTGATGATTCTGACTACCTGATCCTCAAAGCTCATAAAGGTTTTAATAAAAAACAGATTCAAGCCTGTAACAGAGTACCGTTTGGCACCTGCCACTGCGGTCGAGCCGCCCTGACAGGTGAAATCCAATTTTCCGGATGCGTGGATAGCCGACATGATATCAGGCTGACCGACATGGAACCCCATGGTCATTACTGTGTCCCCATCTGTTCGGGTGTGGAGATTCTCGGAGTGATGTCACTGTACCTCCGGGAAGGACATGTTCAGAATAAAGAAGAAAAGGAAATGCTCTATGCAATAAGCAATATCCTTGCAGGTGTAATTGTACGAAAAAAAAATGAAATTCAACGCCACCTCCTTATCAAAAAGCAGGAGGCGATGATTACCAGGATTTCTGACGAAAAAAGATTAACAGAGTCAATTATTCAGAGTCTCAATTCAGGTCTTATGGTCTGCGACCGTAAGGGAAATATTGTGACACTTAACCCAAGCGGAAAGAAGATCCTGAGACAATTTTTTGATCCCGCTACCCACGATTCCGACAGCATTATAAAATGTGCAAAAATTACTGCAGTTAAACGCATGTTGGAGGCCAAAACGACATCAACTGAGAAAACGCATAAGATCAGGATGTTAAACAAAAGGAATGAGCAAAGAACTCTGCAGTACACTGTAGTTCCCTGGGAGGGCTCATCCGGACTACAGCTCGGCATTATTCTCCAGTTTAATGATATTACGGAGACACTGCGACTCCAGCAGGAAATGGAAAAAATGAACCGGCTCAGTACGGTAGCCGAAATAGCTTCTGCCGTTGCGCATGAGGTAAGAAATCCTCTAGCCGGTATCAAGACCATGTCTCAGGCGATTGAGGAGAGTTGTGATGATCAAGATGAAAACAAAGAATATATAACCAGAATCATAAAGCAGGTGGATCGGCTTAATGACTTGTTAGCGAATTTTTTCACCTATGCCAAACCCGGAAAAACAAAAAAACAAAAAATTTCCATGCATCACATCATCAGTGAAGTCAGTCAGTTGTTCAGAGTCAAACTGGACAGCAAGCAGATCCGACTGAAAGAAAACTATGATGAAGGATTACCTGATATTTACGTTGATCCAGACCAGATTCAGCAAGTACTGTTAAACCTTATGCTCAATGCGATTGACGCGATAAAGGAAAAAGGGGAAATACAGATCAGAGCCCGGTTGGCTGACCGGAAGATGCTGAAAAAATACACGGATCTTTTTCCTGAGCTGAAGACGCATTCGGACTATGTAGTCTTGTTTTTCAGGGATAACGGCCAGGGAATGTCACCGGAAACCATTGCCGATGCATTTGAACCGTTTTTCACCACAAAACACCACGGCACAGGTTTAGGGCTCGCCATAGTGTACAGAATTCTCAATGAAAATAACGCATTCATAACTATAGACTCGTCACAGAAACAAGGGATCGGTTTTGTGATGCTCTTTGAAAGAGTACGCTGATGAGCAAGGTATTAATAATTGAAGATGCAGAGGATCTGAGATTTTCCCTGGCGGCGACAGTCCGCAGGGAAGGGTACCAAGTGATCGAAGCAAGTTCCGGTGCCGAGGCTCTTGATATTCTGAGTAAGCAGATCGTCTCTCTGGTGTATCTGGACATAGGTCTGCCGGATGCTAATGGTATCGACCTGATCCCTGACATCAGAGATATTGCCCCGGATGCGGAAATTGTCATGCTGACGGGGAAAAATGATGCGAAATCAGCTGTTCGGTCACTGAAATCCGGTGCAGTTGATTATATTATAAAGCCCTTTGAGCTTCTCGAGTTTAAACATTCACTGAGCCGGATTATGCAGGGCAGAAAAGCTGCCCGGCTACGTGCACTGAATGCTCGGCAGACCGAGCTGGTTGATATCATCGGAGAAAGCCGTCCGATAAAGGCGATGCGGGAAACAATTCTCACCGCCGGCTCGGCAGCAGCTCCCGTTCTTATCACCGGTGAAACGGGAACCGGAAAGGAACTGGTTGCCAGAGCCATTCACGAGCTGGCCCCGGGCCGAATGGGGATTTTCGTTAAGGTCGATTGTGGAACCTTGTCCGGCCAGGTGATCGAATCCGAATTGTTTGGCCATGATAAAGGTTCCTTTACGGATGCACATGCCGCAAAAAGAGGGCTCGTTGAAATAGCGGATGGCGGCACGCTGTTTCTTGATGAAATTACAAATCTTCCGGTTTCTCTTCAACCTGTTTTACTCCGAATGATTGAAGAATCGGTTTTCAGGCGAGTGGGAGGATTAAAAGATATTTCAATCAATATCCGGATTGTTGCCGCATCCAACCTGGACCTTCCGGAGGAGATACGAAAAGGACGATTTCGAGAGGATCTCTACTATAGGCTAAATGTAATTCCTGTCACTGTACCTCCATTAAGAAAACGTGGTCGGGATGTCTTGTTCCTCGCTGATCATTTCATCTCCAGGTTCAACATGGAGTTACGTAAAGACATCAAGGGACTGTCACCGAACGCCGAAAAGGATCTCCTGCAGCGACGGTGGCCGGGAAATGTCCGTGAATTAAAAAACCTTATTGAGCGAGAGGTCCTTTTCTCCAACAGTCAATGGTTATCGTTTTCCGGTCGCCGGTCCGGGGATCATGTATCTGCAGATACCGAGCCGGTAACGGAAGAACTGACAACCCTTGCCGAAATGGAACGTCAGTACATACACAAGGTCCTGGCTGCCACGGGCCTGAACAAAACCCGGGCTGCAAAAATTCTCGGCATATCCCGTACGACCCTCCGCAGTAAAATCTCCTGAACTCTTTTTTCTCTTTGTAAATCGGACAGATTCCGGCCACCCGGTCAATAATTAATCGATTTCCAGCTTGTTACCGAATCATCCCACCACGGAAACCATAAAATTCATACTAAATTATCAGTAAATTACGTCACAACCGGCGATTAATTACAACTGGCATCTGTCTTGCTAATTAAGGAGCTGATCATAGAGGAGAGTACCCGGTATTTGAAGAATGGCGTCAACATTGGAGGAACAATGAGACATGAAAGAAGGGGACAGTAAAAAGAAGGTACTGATAGTCGATGACGAAGAGGACATGATATGGTCTCTCCAGAAAAACCTTCCCAATGAAAGTCTTCAAGTCAGTATTCTTACGGCCTCATCAGGAGAAGAAGCTCTAGGAATCCTGAAAGAAACAGAAATTGACCTGATCGTCACTGATATCAAGATGCCCGGTATGAGCGGTATTGATCTACTGATTACCGTCGGTGAAACAAACCCTGAAATCGGCATCATTGTTATGACTGCTTTTCCATCTGCCGAAAGCAAAACTGAAGTAATGGAAAGGGGAGGACTTCGCTTCATACAGAAGCCCTTTGACATAAAGGAGATGAGAGACTCCGTTCGTAGTGCTCTCAAAATGGCTTCTTCTTTTGAAGGGAAAATGTCTGGAATTCAGCTGATAGACATAATCCAAATCAACAATCTCTCACAAACATCAACCGCTCTTCGTATTAATGCAGACGGACGGAAAGGGGTGATGTATTTTTTTGAAGGCAACATTGTACACGCCATCTGTGATGACCTTATCGGCGAAGAGGCATTCTACAGGCTGCTGGGCTTTAAGGGTGGAACAATAGAAGCTTTCTATCCAGATCAGTTTCCGGAATCAACTATAACTACACCGGTTGACGTTCTTCTCCTGAAGGGGTCATTGCTGGAAGATGAAATGGGTGAGCAAAATTCCTCACCCAGACCCAGTGAATCTGAGTCGCAGCCTGATAGTATGTATCCGGCTGAAACGAAAACTTTAAATGAAGAGGAAGGCATGGATGAGTTAAAAGATCTCTTAGCTGAATTTACAAACATTCCCGGTGTAAATACTGTCTGTCTGGTTGGCCGGGACGGCTTCCTGCTGCAAAGTGTCGCGCTGTCCGGCATTGATGCCGAAATGATCGGCGCTATTGCCTCGAGTGGATTCGGTGCATCGGAAGCAATGGGTAACCAGCTGGAAAAAGGAAACATGTCGATGACAATGGTTGAGTATGAAAACGGTCCGGTTATGTTTGCTCCCGTCGGCAGCGAGGCCTTTCTGGTCATCATTGCCGACAAAGATGCCAATCTGGGCATGATTCGATTGAAAATCAAAAAACACACAAAAGATATTAAGGAAAAATCCGGAATTTAAAAAAAACGTCGGGAGGATAAAATGAAAGAAGGAAAAATACTTGATATTGCACATGTCAGCTTCTTGGACATGATCAAGGTGATGATAACCATGAGTGGTGCTGCAAGTGCCAAAGGAACACTTATCAGAAATGCGCTGAGCACCGCCGACAAGATCCAGGAGGTCAACTATGACAGCTTTGAAGATTATCTTGCGGCAATAGAGGATACAACGAATCCGATTGCAATGATTGAGGGAAAGTCAAGCCATGCAGGTGAATATGTTTTTGGTCTGGAGAAATGTCCTTTTGGCCCGTCAATACAGAACTATACAACGGTTTTTGAAAAACTGCCGGATGGTTATGCTGATTTTACGGCAGAGTTCAACAAGCCCAGCCGGGTAACCGACATGTACAGGGTCGGTGAAGGAGCCGGGGTCAGTCCTTTTTGTTCGGTCCATCAACCCATGCGCAGTGCGGTTGCAGAAAGAATTACCATCGGCGGGAAAAAAATCAAAATATATCAGCTTGGTTGCAAGGCAGGGTCCGGTAAAAAAGGTTTTGCCGATAAATGGCTTGAAGAAACCGGTGTCAACAAAGAGGTTGTTGATAAAATCCTTGATAATCACATGTGCTGCTATTATCTTTCAATTATCGAATAGCAGGATTGGCTGATGTCAGCCTGGCGGTAACCTTTGGCCCTGAAGGCGCCGGCAGCTGTTGAGCCGGGGTTTAAGATCGGAAATCTCCCAAAAAACAGCCCTTCTTGCTTGCCTGTTTTTTATTCCTGATGAAATAAAAAAGTGCGGCTTACCCTGTCGGTTTATTCGGTCAACTTGGCGATTATTTTAGAAATTGTGATTTCGACAGTACCCGGAAATATGGCCGCCTGCGGACAGATTACGAGAAGGTAGTAGGTACTGTTTAATGCATTAAAACGGCGGAGGGCGATCTTGTCGGACTCGTTAATTTCCAAGCTGATATTATTTGGATCCTCCTGTTCAAGGATACTTTCCGCCTTTTCCAATGAATCACCCAGGATCGAGGTGAAGGCGGCCAGGGCTTCGGTACCTATGGGGCAGTTGTAATCAGTTAAGGGAAAGCCCATCTCGTCAGCAACGACTGCTCCGTAATAATCATTTTCCTCGCATAGGCTCTTAAGCAGATTGGTGTAGAAATCGTCTTCAAGCTGTTGCCCGGTATCGTCAACTTCTTGCACCGCTTCATTTCTTGTTGCAGTGTCGT
>CAZPXI010000165.1:4331-6031 GCA_964590715.1 uncultured Desulfobulbus sp. | reverse complement strand
TCAAAGCCCTTGGCCCGGACCGTCAACCGATGTTCCCTGGTCGTGAGCCGCAAGCGGCCGGTGGCCGGACCATGGGGTTTACCGTCAATAAGAAGAGTTGCATCCACGGGATCAGTAGAAAGGAGGATGGTACCGTAAACCGCCTGCAGCTCACGAAAAACTTCCTGCTCGGAACCCGGCTGGAAATTCTGCTTCAACGTCACGGGTTCATATCCGGCAAGCTGCAGGTGAATATTTTGTTCGACACCGGAGGACAGCTCCAGGGTCACCGGCGTAGTTCCGGCAAAGCTTGAACCGATCAATACCATGGCCCCGGTCGGATCTGAGCGCAGGGTAACCGTTGCCGGAGCGGGTACCAGTCGCACGGGTTCCGGTTCCAGCTCCTGGCCGGCAGTCACGACCAGCTCCAGTTCAGCCGGAGAAAATTTTTCTTTTTTCAACTGAAGGAGAACCTTACCGGCCATAAACTCGATGGTCAGCGGGGTTTCCCCAAGGACCTGATCGTCCCGACTGACAATTGCGCCGACAGGGTCAGATCGAAGACTGACCGTACCCCAGCCCGGTTGTAGATCCACAACCACCGACTGCAAAACGCCTGCGCCGGTGACTTCCAGCGGCTGCTCCAGGGGCAGGTAGCGAGCCTTTTCCACCCGCAGCAGATGGCTGCCGGCGGCAATCTCCACCCCGGACAGCGGTGTTGTTCCGATCGGGTTATCATCGACAAAAGCAGCGGCCCCAGCCACGGGTCGGCTGTCGATATCCACCCGGCCCGGTAATTTTTCCAGACTAAAAGTGTTTTTTTTATCGCCACCATGCGCGACAACGATCTGTTCGGACAGGGGTTTGTAACCGGATTTTTCCGCCTTCAGGGTATAGGTTCCGCCCAGGGCCAGAAAAGTATCGCCGATTTTCACAACAGGAGGAAAGCCGGAAACAGTCATTGTGTCAGGATCAGGCTGAACATCCACCTCAAAACGCTGGGCAGTCAAAAGAAAAACCGATGCAAGGACAAGCACTGCAAAAAACAGTCCAACAGGAAGCCAGTGCCGTTTCCGTCCGGTCCTCTGCGAGTCGGTCTGAACTCGAGGCAAGGTTTTTACACCGTTTTTGTTATCGGGAGCTACTGGTGGTGGGGTAAGAACGTTCTCTCCGGCCTGGTGCAATCTGATTTCAACTCGGTTACCGACAATGACCCAATCCAACAGGGTGCTGCCGATTCTGGTGGTATCACCGGACTTGATCCAGACCGAAGATGCCTGCACAAGTTCATCGTTATGATAAACCGGTTCCCCGTCTTCAGCGGCCTGGAGAAAGAGATAACCGCGCGATTCGGCCAGCCATGCCGAAGTTTTTTTGATACCTTCCGGCAGATAAATATGCACATCTCTGCCTGAACCAATGGAAAGGGGCAGGTCGGAATCACTGAACCGACGAGTTCCCTCAGAGGTGCTGATCTCAAAAATCCTGCTCAAATAATCTCCTCGCAGCGGATGCGCAGGGTTGCCTGCTCAGTACCTGCCGGAATCTCAAACACCTTACGGACATCACGATACCCAGGTCGACTGCCGATGGCGGTGTAGCGCCCGGGCCGCAACTGCAGTTCCCGCCGGTTAAACCTGCCCAGCCGACCAACCCGGTAGATGACCACCTCGGTTGCGTTATCCGACTGCACAACCACCAGCACCTTTTGGGTCGCCGCG
>CAZPXI010000165.1:0-4231 GCA_964590715.1 uncultured Desulfobulbus sp. | reverse complement strand
TCCTGCCGGGCCTGCACCCGGGCCAAGGCCTGAACAGCAGGCTGATACTCGGGGTCGAGCTTCCCGGCCCGACGCAAGGCATCGGCGGCCGCCTTGAGTTCTCCAGCCTTCTCAAGCTCCAGACCTTTTGCACACAGGGCCAGAACCTGCTCCAGGTTTCGGGCACGGGCCAGACCATGCTCAGCCTGTGGATTTTCCGGGGCAAGAGCCAGAGCCCGGGTAAAGGCCCGGGCAGCCTCAGTCCTGTTTTCTCCTGCAAGTGCCTTGTTCCCGGTCGCAATGGCCTCGGCCAGCAGATCGGGTCGTGCATCCTGCAGCGATTCCAGTTCATTCACAGCCTGTTGAAACAACGCTCCGGCCTGCTGATATTCTTCTGCGGCAAGAAGGCGTTCAGCCTGACCGGCCTTTTGGCTGATCGCGGTGAACTCCGTTTCGGCCCAGGTACGGACCGCATCGGCCTCGGCCACGGCCTGCAGCTTGAGCCACCGGTTGCGCAGTTCCAGGGTGGAACTGCGGGCTGCCGGGTCGACGGAAGTTCCCGCTGCAACATCAGATTGCACTTCCACGGAGTCCGTCCGGGTCTCAACCGATTGCTCCGGCCGGGTCTGGAGCTGCTGATGTTTATTTTTACCGGCAAGAAAAAAGTAGGCAAAAACGGCAATATCCAGGAGAATAAACATTAGAAAGGCCAGCAACAGGATAGAGAACAGGCTTTTTTTTTGCGGCTGAGCATAGCCTGCATCCGGCGGCTGCAGGCAGGGATCTTCCGATTTCTTGTCCGGTGGGGTCAGATTAGTTGTCACGATATCGTTCTCATTTTTCTTTTAATTTTTCTGATCGTCTGTTTGTACCGAAAGGTTTTCTGTAGCTTGCTGAGGTTGCTCAACCTCGGGAAGCAGACCGGTTTCCCGGGCATAAATCGTCCGCAGCAACTGCCGCCAGCGGGCATACTGCTGCTCGGCGGAACCGGTCAGACGAATGGTTTCCCCTTCCACCTCAACCACAAGAGGCTCGGCCTCGGCCTGAAAGGAAACACCCAGTTCTTCAATGGCCTCTTTGTTGATCTCGCCCTCCTCTCTCTTCTGGTAGCCGGAATAGACCGCTGCCGCACCTCCCATCACCATCACATCACGCAGGCTGCCGGTTCGGGCCAGAACTTCGTTGTCACCGGCCGCACTGATCGCGATTGCACCGACAATGGCCGCCACTCCGAGGATCTGCCGGGTCAGGGCCTGCCGTTCCAGTTTACGCATGGCCGAGACCTCTTCGCCGCGAAACTTACGCCAATCATTATACGGTTCCCAGAGATCCTGATAGTAGTTGTCGTAAAAACCGTTTATGGCGTCCACAAGCATGTCGTCCCTGACCCGCAGCTTTCGGACCCGTTCGAGCATGGGGTCATCCCGGGCGGGCAGACGACGAATAAAAACCCGGCCGGAAGGATCCTGCCCCAGGTAGCCGGAAAAGGCTTCCGGTGCCATGGCTGCTGCATACCGCAGCTCGGCCACCTGCCGGATCTCCGCCACCTCGGCCGGGGAGAGACTGCTGCGAAAGGCGGCAAGGTCATTGGCGATGGTGTTAAAGAGATCCTGAAAGATATCTTTTTGTTCCGGCTCTGTCCGTTCACGCTCCTGCGGTCCGGCCGTCTCGGCATAGGTCTTGCGGAACCAGAGCCGGTTACGGGCATCAATGGCCTCAATGGTCACGGCACAGCTCTCGCCGTCGGAATAGTCGATGCGGCCACGAACCAGCAAATCCGTACCGTTGTCGTCATCGGGGACCACCCGGACCGTTCCCCAGTACCCGGTTCCCTGCATGGTATATTTAAGGTGAATGGGAAAAAACCGGGCCTCGGCTTCCCGGATCTCGGGAGAAAGCCCGCGGCGCTCATCAGGATCCTCGGGCAGCGTGCCGGGATCCAGCACCTTGAGGGAAACATCCAGCAGCTCGGCGGAATCGAGTTCCCTGTCCATGACCAGCGGCGCGACCCCGTCCGGTACCTGATTGCCGGGAATCCGGGCACAGCCGCCGATAAAAAAAACGGCAAGCAGGACAGGCAACAGCCCCCAGTATCCAATGATCCGCCCCGGCATCACAACCCTTCCTTATATTTCCGATACTCCTGCCAGAGCTTTTCTTTCAGCTCCGGATCGGTTTCTTTTTCCGCGGCTTCACGCAGCTGCCGGGCCACAATATCATCATCGGCACTCATCCGATCTCGACCGGCGGACGGCACCGTTCCGACCTGTCCCCCCGCCTGACCCGGCCGGCCGGCTGCCGCAGTTCCGCCTGCCGGTGTCCGGCCCTGTCCGGAAGTGGATTGCTGCCCGGAAGCTCCTCCTCCGGATGCACCTTCGCCGGTATCACCTTGAGATCCGACAATACCAGCAGCACCGGATCCATCACCATTGCCGCCGCCCCCTGCGCCACCTGATTCACGCGCCCTCGGCTGCCGGGCCGCAATCCGCTCCTGCTCCTTGAGCAGCATTTCATCAAAATTGCCCAGGGACCGGGCCAGACTCTGATCAAGGGCTGCCAGTTCCTCATCCACGGTCCGGGCCTTTGTTTCAGGCAACGCGGCCCGCTCGGCCGGACAGGGAAGATCGGCAACAGCACCCTGGCCCGCCTGTTGTTCAAGCTGGTCGCAATAGTCACGGTTGCGCTCCTGCAGATAGCGGGTGAAAATGATCAGCTCGTTGCGTTCCTGCAGAGATATTGTTCCCGCTTCCTGCCGGAGGGCAATTTCTTTACCGATATTGTGTTGGACCCGGTCCAGAGCACGAACATTTGCCCGCAATCGACCGATGTCCTCCACCTGCTGCGCACCAAAGGCGGTGGCGGCAGAGAGCATGAAACTTAAACAAAAAAACAGCCTCAGACAGATGGAAAAACGCATTGTACAAAACTCCCTGGAAAGTATCTCCCTATATAGTACGGCAGGGTACGAGGAAGAGCAATGATAAAAATTATCGTTTGATCCGGAAATATCCTGATTCCATGCCTGTTTTCAGGAAACACTCTTTTCTCTTTACTTGCCTTGATCCTGTTTTTCTGTTTGAATGTTCGTAGAAAATTCTTGCATTCCAACTTCAAGGAGCACCATGAAATACTTCATCCTCTGCATCACCCTCCTGACTGCGACCTTTTGTGCCCATCCCCTGTTGGCCGGTTCCGTTATCGACCGAATAAAAAGCAACCAAACCCTGGTTGTCGGGACACCTGGAGATTTTCCACCCTTTACCGTGGCCACGACTTCGGGCAAGCTCATCGGCATGGACATTGACATTGTAAAAAACCTGGCCGCCATGATGAAGGTGAATATCCGTTTTGAACGGATGGAATTTGCCAAGCTCATCCCCGCCCTGCAGGAGGGAAAAATTGATCTGGCTGTTTCCGGGATGACCATGAGTCCGGAACGAAACATGCAGGTTGCGTTTGTCGGCCCCTATGCCGTGTCCGGCCAGTCTCTGCTTGGAAAACGAACCCTGCTGGAGACGATCACCGATCTCAAAGAGCTGGGCGACGCCCAGTTGAAAATTGCCGTACTCAAAGGAACAACCAGTGAATCAATAGCCGACAAGATACCTAAGGCAACCATCACCCGCACCGACACCCTGGATCAGTCACTGATGCTCCTGCTGGACGGAAAAGTGGATGCCCTACTGGCCGACTATCCCTTTTGCAAGGTGGCTGAATTTCGCTATCCGGACCGGGGAATCGTCATGTTCGACAAACCCCTGACCTTTGAACCGCTGGGTCTTGCCATTGCCGGAGACGATCCTTTGTTTCTCAACCTACTGACCAATTACCTGAGCATTATGACGGGCTCCGGGACGCTCAAACAGCTGCAGGATTACTGGTTCAAAAGTGATGAGTGGATTAAGAAGCTGCCGGATGTGGAATTTTTTAAAGATATGGAGCGGACGGATTAGGACATGATCTTGAGCCGGATATCAAAGGACGAGGGATAACATCGCTCAACGTTATCCCTTATAAAAACACAGAGGATGCTCTGCCGAATCCGGTCAAAGTATAAACCGGCCGATCCCCGGTGATGGTATCCCTGGTTGCCGGTTTTTTGTAGGGTGGGCACCGCCCACCAGGAAGTGGGTTACAATAATCGCAGCTTCACCGGAAGGCCGTTGCTACATATAAAGTACATCCGGATTCGGCAGTTTTTTTGGTGGGCGGTGCCCACCCTACTTTTTTGTATCAGCCAATGACAATTTTT
>CAZPXI010000164.1:0-6057 GCA_964590715.1 uncultured Desulfobulbus sp. | reverse complement strand
AAGATCTTGCCGGCCTGCTCAAATCCATGTCGCACCCCATTCGACTGAAAATACTCTGCCTGCTGCAGGACCAGGAACTCTCCGTCAGCGAGATACGAGATTCGGTGGAAACAACAGGGGCAAACATAACGCAGCACCTCAACATATTACGAAATCAAAACATCATAGCGTACCGTAAGGATGCAAATTTTATTTATAACCGGATCAGTGATGAACGAATCATTACCCTTATCCAAAATATGCACCAGATTTTCTGTGATACGCACACGGAAGACGCATAGAGTGGTATTACGGAGAAAATAATGCAGTTTGATCGAACAATGATACAATTCCCCCTGAACAGGCCAGGCCTCCTGACAACCCTGATGGTGTTAATGACTCTGGCTCTGGGCACATTGATCGTTCGGGTGCATGTAGATACCGATCCGGAGAACATGCTTTCAAAAGATGCGTTTGTTCGGGTCTTTCATGACCGGACAAAAAAGGAATTCAACCTGCATGATGTTGTGGTGCTGGGGGTGGTCAATGAAAAAAATGGAGACGGCGTCTTTAACCCGGACAGCCTGAAAAAAATCTTTGAGCTGAGCAAGTTTGCCGCAACCCTGGCTGACCCGAAAAATCCGGAACGTAAGGTCATTGCCCGTGATATTATTGCCCCGGACAATGTCGACACCATTGAACAGGCCGGACTCGGTCAGGTTAAGTTTCAATGGCTGATGAAGGAACCACCTGCTACCCGGGAAGAAGCGCTCAAGATCCGAGATAAAGCCCTGGAAAACCCACTGCTCAAGGGCACCATGGTCTCTGAAGACGGCCGTGCCCTTGCCATCTACCTGCCGATCAGTAAAAAAGATTTTGCCCACCAGGTCGGCAAAAAGCTCAAAGAAAAAATCGCCACCCTTGGTTCCGGAGACGAGCAGTTTTATATCACCGGTCTGCCGATTGCCGAAGACACCTTCGGCAAGGAGATGTTTATTCAGATGGCCATATCCGCCCCCCTGGCCATGCTGGTAATCTTCCTTTTAATGCTGGTCTTTTTCAAAAAATTTCAACTGATCATCTCACCGATGATCATTGCCGTCTGCACGGTCATCTCCACCATGGGCCTGCTGATAGGAACCGGCAATACCCTGCATATCATGAGTTCCATGATCCCCATTTTCATCATGCCGATTGCGGTGGTGGACTCCATCCATATTCTCTCGGAATTTTTTGATGAATACCAGAAGACAAAGGACCGGCGAAAAACCATTGAGCAGGTCATGCACCATCTGTTCAAGCCGATGCTGTTCACCTCACTCACCTCATCAGCCGGGTTCGCGTCCCTTGCCCTGACCCCGATCCCCCCGGTTCAGGCCTTTGGTCTCTTTGTGGCCTTCGGTATTATGCTTGCCTGGCTGCTGACCGTCCTCTTCATTCCGGCCTATATCATGTTGATGAAGGAAGACAGCCTTAAAAATTTCGGAGCCGACAAACAGCAGGACAAGGCCGCTGACAAATCTCTCATCAACCGCCATCTTCGATGGATCGGCAGAACGGCCGTATCCAGACCATGGTGGGTCATAGGGTTCAATCTGGTGATCATGGCCATCGGCGTCATCGGTATACTGATGATTCAGGTCAATGACAATCCGGTCAAGTGGTTTCACAAGTCCCATGAGATCCGCATTGCCGACCGGGTCCTGAACGAACATTTCGGTGGCACCTATGAGGCCTATCTGGTGCTTTCCAGCAATGCACCGGAGAAAACCGCCGCCGAGTCGGCCAGATGGCTGAGTGATATACTCGAAAAAAGCCTGAAAGAGTCGCCGATTGTCCGGGAGAAGGTCCAGTCCGAACTCTCCGAAGCAATAGCTGAAGGCGGCTCTGCAGAAAAGCTGTTTCAACGGCTCAGCCTTTCCTGGCAGAAGGAGATCGACAATCTCGCGCCCGAGGATGACGCGGGCTACGATGACTGGTCACTGGCTCTGGACGCCCTTGATCAGGTACGTAACCAGAAACAGATCTTCAAACGGCCCGACATACTGAACTATATTATCGGCCTGCAGACGTACCTTGACGGGAAGGGCGACGTGGGAAAGAGCAACTCCATTGCCGATGTAGTGCAAAAGGTTCACCAGGAGCTTTTTGAAGGCGATCCCGAGCACTTTACCATTCCCAAATCGATAAACGGTGTGGCCCAGACCCTGATTTCCTACCAGAACAGCCATAAACCCGACGATCTCTGGCATCTGGTAACCCCCGATTACACCCGGGCCAACCTGTGGCTGCAGCTGAAAAGCGGTGACAACAAGGACATGGAACGGGTTATTGCCGATGTCGACAGCTACCTTGCCGAGATACCGCCTCCGACGCAACTGCAGGCGGAGTGGGCCGGATTGACCTATATCAATGTGATCTGGCAGAACAAGATGGTTACCGGCATGCTTAAATCCTTTCTCTCCAGCTTTGTCGTCGTCTTTATTATGATGGCCATCCTGTTTCGTTCAGCTCTCTGGGGACTGCTGGCCATGATCCCGCTGACTTTTACCATCGGCATGATTTACGGGGTAATCGGATTGATAGGAAAGGATTACGATATGCCGGTGGCGGTTCTCTCTTCCCTGACCCTTGGCCTGGCAGTGGACTTTGCCATCCATTTCCTCCAGCGTTCCCGGGCGACCATGAGACGCCTCGGCGACTGGACCAAGAGCGTACAGGAAATGTTTGAGGAACCGGCCCGGGCCATAGCGCGAAATACCATCGTCATTTCGATCGGTTTTACGCCGCTGCTCTTTGCACCGCTTATCCCCTACCAGACCGTCGGTGTTTTTCTGGCCGTAATCATGCTCTACTCAGGCCTGGCAACGCTGTGGATTCTACCGGCCCTGCTGACGGTCATGCAGAAACAGCTTTTCAAGGTAACCTGTAAAAAAGAACTCAAAGGAACATTATCATGAAATGGAAGATCCTTCTTTTTGGCCTGCTCCCCCTGCTGACCCTCCTGTCGGTTCAGGCCGGGGCCGAAGAATTGAATGCCGAGGAAATCGTCAATAAGGCCAATCTGGCCGCGTATTATGCAGGCAATGACGGACGGGCCGATGTCACAATGACGATTACCGACAGCCAGGGCCGAGAACGTCTGCGCCGGTTTATTCTCCTGCGAAAAAATATTAAAGCCGGAGGAGAACAGCTCTTTTACGTGTACTTCAAGAAACCCAGCGATGTCCGCAAAATGGTCTTCATGGTACACAAACAAATGAACCGCGACGATGACCGCTGGCTGTACCTGCCGGCCCTGGATCTGGTCAAACGTATTGCCGCCGCCGATAAGCGGACCTCCTTTGTCGGCTCGAACTACCTGTACGAAGATGTCTCCGGTCGTAGAGTCAATGCCGACACCCATGAACTTGTTGCAACCGATGATGCGTATTATATCATAAAAAACATCCCGAAGAATCCAGGTGAGGTCGAGTTTTCCAGCTACACCGTCTGGATTAATAAAAAGACCTTCATCCCGATGAAGACCGAATATCTGGATAAAAATAATAAAAAGTACCGAATCGTTGAGGCGTTGGAAGTAGAGGAAATCGACGGTCATCCGACGGTGACGGTCTCCAAAGCAACCGATCTTGACAGCGGCAGTTCAACCCTGGCCGATTTCAAATCAATCAAATACGATATCGGTCTGAAAGAAAGCATTTTTACGGAACGGTATCTGCGCAGACCGCCAAGAGAAGTACGCAAATAGAGCAAAATGGGCACAAGGGACATCAAGGCCGGTATTGTTGTTTTTATGCTGACAACGCTGCTGTCGACAACTGCTGCCGCAGGTACTCTGGTTGACGATCTCTATGACGACTACGGGGTGGAGATAAATGGGTTTGCCGATCTCAGAGGCGGATCCCGTCTGCAGACCGATCCCAACGAAAAACAGACAAGTCTGGGAGAGGCCCGGTTCCGCCTTGATGCCAACACCTATTTCGGCGAGACCCTGTTCACATTCAAGGGAGAGCTGGTGGCCGATGGCGTCACCGAGGATGTAGAGGTTGAACTTCGGGAACTCAGCCTGGTCGCCTCTCCCCTGGATAACATGGATATTAAACTTGGACGCTCGGTCTTTACCTGGGGTACCGGTGACATGCTGTTTATCAACGACACCTTTGCCAAGGACTGGCAGTCCTTTTTTATCGGCCGCGATGAACAGTATCTGAAATATCCATCCAATGCGCTCAAGCTCAGTTTGTTTTTCGACACCGTGAACATGGATATTATCTATTCCCCGCTTTTTGAAGGTTCCCGTTTTGTCAGCGGCGAGCGGTTGTCCTATTTTAACCCTGCGTCCGGAAAGATTGTCGGCCGCAATATGGAGATGGATCCGGAGGAACCGGATACCCTGTTTGCTGATGGCGAGATACACGGCCGCCTGTCAAAAAACATGGGCGGGATGGAAGTTGCCCTCTATGGATACTCAGGATTCTGGCAGGAGCCTGAGGGGTATCTGCCTGAGCAGCAAACCGGCTTTTATCCCCGGCTCAATGTCTGGGGCGGCTCCATTCGATCGGCACTGCTTGGCGGGGTCGGCAATATCGAGGCGGGCTATTATGATTCCATCGACAATCCGGACTCCGACAATCCCTTTGTCCGCCCCAGTGAAATTCGTCTGCTGGTCGGGTTTGAGAGGGAACTCGCCCATGAACTGACCGGCGGTTTTCAATACTACGTTGAATCTATTCGCCATTACGACAACTACCGACAGGCATTCCCCGAAGAGGCCCATGCCCGCGACGAAAATACCGGCACCCTAACCCTGCGGCTGACAAAGCTGCTGCTGGAGCAAAATCTCAATCTCTCCCTGTTCATCTATTACTCACCGGACAGAAACGATGGTTATGCGCGGCCGAAATTCAGTTACAAGCTCACCGACCAATGGCTGATCGACGGCGGGTTCAACCTGTTCTGGGGAGAGGATGAATACACCTTCTGGGGACAGTTTCAGGACAACAGCAATATTTATGCAGGCCTGCGATACAGCTTTTAACACATTTCAACTAGTGTCGCGTCAACGATGAAATGGCGCGGAAAAGAAGTATAGACTCCGAGATGCGTCAGAGCAGCGTTGACGTGACACTAAATACTATAACTCAAACAACAGGAGAAACTCATGGTTATCAACGACTGGATACACACCTTGGCAGGATTCTTTATAATGCTCAGTCTCGCCCTCGGGGTTGACTGCGGATTCAACCCGATCTTTGTCCATAAATATTTCCTTTTTTTCACCCTCTTTGTCGGGGCCAATCTGTTCCAGTTCGGCTTCACTAAATTCTGTCCGCTGGGACTCATTCTTAAAAAACTAGGTGTACCTGAAACCAGGTAATCCCACCTGTAATAAACATCCTCAGCGGAGAGCAGCCCACTGCCCTCCGCATATCCCCCTTTCTTCAAGCCATTGCCCGCCAACCATTTTTAGGCTTTTCAGCCAACATTCTCATTCCCAATTGGCACCCTTTGTGCAGTAACTCGTAGCGTATTCTCAGGAGGTATGAGCCATGTTATGACAAAACCAAAATACAAATTGTGTAGCGAAATGGCCTGACGGTCATTGTCTCTATCCCGATAAAGGCAAACCGTTTGAAAAAGCGGGACGCAAAGCCACCGGCCTACGTTTCAGTGTTACTGTAATAAGGTAGCGGGGTTGCCGGACCTGGGCCGCTGTGCCCAGCCATAACCGATTGGTTATAGGCAACCACCAGACCCACAGTACGCAGAGATATGGCAGCGGAGCCGCCGAAGGAGGCGAACCATGTTTCTGCAGCGTTTTTTACTCAGTCTTTTTTTCTTCTGTTCCCTTTCAGTTCCGGTCATGGCCGCACAGGCCACGTTCAGCTGGCTGCCAAATAGTGAAACAACTCTGGCAGGTTACAAAGTTAATTACGGAATTTCGTCCCGTAATTACACAAACGTAATAGATGTCGGACTACCCGCCCCGATAAACGGCAGAATTCAGGCCACTGTTGATAATCTTATCGAAGGAGAAACCTACTACTTTGCCGCCACCGCCTACGACAGCAACGG
>CAZPXI010000163.1:0-6080 GCA_964590715.1 uncultured Desulfobulbus sp. | reverse complement strand
CCCTTGTCCATAAACAGGGAAAGACCTTTAAGCTCTTCTTCGTTGAGCGCCTTGGCGTCCCCGCGAAGGAAATTATCGAATCGGGAATCCGGGGTAATCAGAGTGGCCTCAAAAACCTCAATGGCGGCAGCCATGTTGTCAAAAGTGACCGGATCTTTCTCACCGGGGAACGCCTTCTTAAAGAGTTCTATATATTCGGGCATGCTTTTGAGTGTCTTGACCGCACCTTCCGGTGTATTGCTCATCTCAACCGAGGCCTGCACCGGGCCTTTGGCCTGCTCTTTTAAATCCTTGGCCCGGCCGTCCCAGAACTGGGCCATGTTGAAGACCGCATTCAGAACCGTGGGTGAATTCCTCGGTCCCCGCTGCCAGCCGTGTCCGGTCGCGGTTTCTTGATAATCGTCGCCACCCATGCCCACATTATGGCAGAAGTTGCAGCTGACCAGGGCACTTTTGGATAGTCTTGCCTCAAAGTATAACATCTTACCGAGCTGGATCTTTTCCGGAGAGGCCGGATTCCCTTTAATCGCCGGTGCCTGGTAGGGAATCGGTTGAAAGGTTGCCTTTGCTGTGTCCATTACACCACCGGCAAAGGCGACTCCTCCGAGTAGGAGCCAAATTGTACCTGCTGCCAATCCTGTTTTCATTCCTGTTTTCATTGTTTCCTCCTTGGATTATTGGTCTTCTTCCCGATATCCTCCTGCAGGCCGCAGGGGAATATCATATCTATTGGGAAATGAGAATTACTCATATCTGATAACCTTAATCGAAAATCAAAAAAAAGAAATGTGGCATTTTGTCGCACTAAGATCAAGGGCCGGTTGGATAGGAGCTCAATCAACCTGATGTCGGTAATTGTCCTTGCAGAGGCAATCTCCTTACTTCCTGTAATGGGGGCAAGAGCTTTATTTTTGCTTATTGGTTGCCGGCAATATCATCATCCTTACCGCATTCGTCGGTATTTTCCTGCTGCCGATTATTCAGCAGGCCGACCTCGGGCAGATACTCTTTAAATGCATCGCCGTAAATTTCCCAGATGGTGATAAAGAGAGCGGAGACAATGGGGCCGATAATAATACCAAGGATGCCGAAAAAGGCGATTCCGCCCAGGGTACCGAACAGGACAAAGAGATCGTGCATCTCGGTGTCCTTGCCGACCAGGCGCGGCCGGAGCAGGTTATCCAGGTTACCGGCAACGGCGCCGCAGATAACAGCCAGAATAATGACCCCGGAAAAGTGACCTGTGAGGGCAAGGATGATCAGCGCCGGTCCCCAGACAATGGCGGTGCCGAATGCCGGAATGATCGACATCACCGCCATGACCGTACCCCAGAAAACAGAGCCCTGGATCCCGGCCAGAAAAAAGGCGAATCCGCATAGGCCGCCCTGGAGGATGCCGATGATCAGGGTGGATTTCATGGTTGCTCCGGCCACCGAGGTGAAACGGTGCAGCAGACGCTGTTCATCACGATCGGCCAGCGGCAGGTAGTAGAGAATTTTCTGCAGCAACACGTCACCCATGGTGAGGAAATAAAACATCACATAGAGCATGATCACCACGTTGAACAGGGCATTGACCGTCATTTTGGTCATTGAAGAAAGTGAATTGATCAGCAGGTTGGAGATCAAGCCCACCGCCTGTCCGGCTTTTTCCAGGATCATATCCCGGTAGGGCAGGATCTGTTCATAAAAGGGAACCTTCGCCAGATATTTTGTAAAGGCGCCGGGTTCTCTGATAAAGGACTCCACCCAGGGGGTCACCGATTGGCCGACATGCACGGCCTGGCCGGCCACTACGCCGATGAGGATACTTAGAGGGATCAGGATTAAAAAGACGATACCGAGAATGGTCAGGATGGAGGCAAGATTTTCCCGTCCCTTCAGGCGCAGGGTCAACCACTGGTGAATAGGGCTGACCATAGCGGAGAAGAGACCGGCCATGAAGATGGCCATGAGAAACTGCCGAATCATGGTCATGAACAGGGCTGATATCGTTATAACCAGGATGAGTAGGACAACTTTGTTGACCAATACGTTTTTTACCTGCATGCTTTTTTGAGTTTTGAGTTCTTTTTAATCTTGTTCCCGTGCTCTGCGCGGGAATGCAGCCCACGGGCCATTAAAAAAAATGCCGGTTGAACCTGTTTCGGTTACCGGTCCACCGCTTCCAGTACAACCGAGGTCAGTTTGCTCAGGTCTTTGCGGTTGATGATAAAAGGAGGCATCAGATAGACCAGACGGCCAAAGGGACGAATCCAGACTCCGTGATCGACAAAAAAACTCTGCAGCACCGCCATATCCACAGGGTGCTCCATTTCAACCACGCCTATGGCCCCGAGCACCCGGACATCGGCCACGTTTGCCAGTTTTCGGGCCGGTTCCAGTTCTTTTTTAAGCTGGAGCTCAATTTCCAGTATTTTTTCCTGCCACCCGCTCTCCAGCAGCAGGTTGATGGAGGCTCCGGCGACTGCGCAGGCCAGAGGATTGCCCATAAAGGTCGGGCCGTGCATGAATACGCCGGGATCACCTTTTGAGATGATTCCGGCAACTTTTTTTGTTGTCAGGGTGGCGGCCAGACTCAGGTAGCCGCCGGTCAGGGCCTTGCCGACACATATGATATCGGGCGAAATCCCGGCATGTTCTGCCGCAAACAGCCGGCCGGTACGGCCGAATCCGGTGGCAATTTCATCAAAGATGAGCAGGACGTCGTGCTGATCGCAGAGTGTACGCAGTTCTCTCAGGTATTGGGGATGATAAAACCACATTCCTCCCGCGCCCTGGACCACAGGCTCGATGATGACCGCAGCACATTCATGGGCATGCCTGTCGAGCAGGTCGGCCATGACTGCGATATCGTTTTTCTGCCAGGGGCCGTCAAACCTGCTTTTCGGGCGCGGGCAAAAGAGCTGATGGGGGAGGGCGCCTGAAAAAACAGTGTGCATGCCGGTGACCGGATCACAGACCGACATGGCATGAAAGGTATCTCCGTGATAGCCGCCGCGGACAGTGAGCAGGCGATGTTTTTCCGCCTGGCCACGGGCATGCTGGTACTGCAGCGCCATCTTGAGAGCCACCTCGACTGCGACCGAGCCGGAATCGCAGAGAAAGACTTTGTCCAGTCCGTCAGGAGTCAGCTCTACCAGTAATCGACACAGTTCCACCGCCGGTTCATGGGTCAGGCCGCCGAACATGACGTGCGACATCTGCTGAGCCTGTTCCTGTAAGGCCGCATTGAGTACCGGGTGGTTATAGCCGTGGATTGCCGCCCACCAGGAAGACATGCCGTCGATTAATTCCCGGCCGCCCTCAAGTTTGATCCGGACTCCATGCGCAGACTCCACCGGATAAACCGGCAGAGGATCGGTTATGGATGTATAGGGATGCCAGATATGTTCCCGGTCAAAGGAGAGCTGGTGGTTCAATGCAGCTGCTCATCTGTTGAATGTGTATCCAAGGGCCGCTATCTCCTGCAGGTCCCGGGCAACACTGTTGCCGACCGTGGTCAGGTAGTTGCCGACCAGGGCACCGTTGGCACCGGAGGTGAAACAGCGATACTGGTCATCTTCCAGCAGCTGTCTGCCGCCGGCCAGCCGAATGATTGCATCGGGGTTGATCAGACGGAACAGGGCTATCGTGGTCAACACCTCCTGCACGGGCAGGGGCTCCAGATCGGCAAAGGGTGTACCTGCAATCGGGGTCAGAATATTGATGGGGATGGATTGCACCTCTAACTCACGGAGCTCAAAGGCCAGATCGATACGATCTTCCATGGTCTCTCCCATGCCGATGATCCCGCCGGAACAGAGTGACATTCCCTGTTCCCGGGCAAGGCGCAGAGTTGCAACCTTGTCCTGATACGTATGGGTTGTGCAGACCGTGGGGAAAAAGCTTTTATTGGTCTCAAGGTTGCAGTGGTACCGGTTGACTCCCATCCCCGCAAGTCGATGCATCTGCTGCTCGTCAAGGAGTCCCATGGACGCGCAGAGCTCAAAAGAGGTTTCCTTTTTAATGGCGGTATAGAGATCTTCCATCTGCCCCAGGCCGTTGTCGCTCAGACTGCGACCGCTGGTGACCAGAGAAAGGCGGTGGATTCCGTGTCGGTCATTATCCCTGGCCTGCTCCATGGCCTCACCTGCATCAACCACCTCATACCTCGTTACCCCGGTATGATGACGGGCGGACTGGGCACAGAAGCGGCAATCTTCACTGCAGTTCCCGCTGCGGGCATTGATAATTGAGCAGAGATGAAAATGGTCGCCCATGAAATGACGGCGCACGTTATCGGCCAGGGAGAACAGGGCCTGGGGATCGGCGGTCAGGGCAAGGCAGAGGGCGGTTTCCCGGTCAAGGGCCTTGCCGTGGATCAGCTGGTCATAGGTCGTGGTCAACAGCTCATGCATGGCTCAACGCTCACAAAAGGGGGTATCGACGGCGGGCGGTCCCTGGACGATCATGTCGGCAATGGTTAGTTTGACCCGGGGAAAGAGATGGCGTTTATCCCCAAGCAGGCTTGATTCAAGGGCAACCATTTCCCGGAACAGAGGCGTCCGGTCCATAGCCGGGGCATCCTGTTCCTGTGGATATTTTTTATCATCACTTATGATCTCCTGACAGCGGAAACAACCGGGAAAACGCATGGACTGTCCATCGGGCCGGGTCATGGTTGCCGGGATGCCGTGCATCCGGCAGACCAGCAGCCGGTGGTTGTACAGCCCGCAGAGACCGTCCTCATTCAGTAGCGGACATTTGATCTGCGGTCGCTGCTGCCTGGCCAGTTGCGCGCGGCTTTCCTGCACATATTTTTCAGCTCGCCCGATAATGGCTTTCCGTTCTTCCTCCGGGAGTTCCCGCAACCCCTGCCAGAGGTAGGCCCATTCGCTGTAGGTGTGGTGAAGGAAATAGGAGTCGCAGCAGTTATCGGGACAGCCCTCGCAACTGAGGCCGACCTCTGCTGCAACCTGATCATAACCCTCCACCATTGCAGTATAAATGTCAGCCAGTTTGCTGGACAGTTCAGGCGGCAGGATAATTTCCTTTTTAGATGTATTCATGTTTTTTTATTATATACTCGTGATCGGTTGCTCGTGTTGCGATTTTTTGTTGTGTTGTCCGGCGCTCCGCGTTTCTTGACATTCCTGATTTCTATGGCAAGATTCCGGCTTATTCCTCAAAATGCTGCACCTGATAGGTCTCCACCTCAAGCTCTCCCGACTGCCAGGCCGTGTCGGTAAGTCCTGCCTTGCGGCAGAGATGGCCCAGAAAGAGCTGCGGGTCTGGCACCTGCTCCCAGACCTGGGGAAGAAAGGTCGCTCCCCTGCCTCCGGAAGCCTTCAGGATGACGCCGTCAACTCCGGGCTGTAGCTTTTTGATCAGATCCTCACCATCACTGTAGGCCAACGGCCGAGGCTCGGTCAGCACCGAAATATCTATATGGAGCTCGGAAAATTCCTGTGCCTCTACCGGGGAAAAACGGCTGTCATGAAAGGCGGCGTTGATCGCATGTCGGCGTACACCATCGACAATGGACTCCTGCCCGACCAGACTGCCGATGCAGCCGCGTAATGCACCCCGTTTGTTCAGGGTCACAAAAACACCACGCCTGGCCTGCAGTTCCGGGTCGGCAAGCTCTTCGGGCCCTACCGGTTCAGCGACATCCAGGTGCAGCTGCTCGGCAATGGTCTGTCGGGCCAGACGGACAAGAATATTCCCCTGCTCTATAGTCAGCATCGTCTCCTCCTTCAGAAGATTTTTCCCATGGGCGGTATTGTAACAGAAAACCCTTATTTTCAGGTGTTTTTTTCTGTTGCCAATGGGGGCGGCATACTTCAAATTTCATAGGTGTCTCGTTAATGATGAAATGACGAGACGTTTGTACTCTATTGTACGGATAGATGATGTCAACTGAAAATGAAACCGGCAAGTTTGCGTGACACCGCAGAGTGGATGTCACGAGGCCAAGGATAGCACGGTCTCTTGCTGCATCCGCCCTGCGGAACCGCGGTTCTCACGCCGCAGGCGGTAACTGATCTGACTTCTGTCCTCTGTCTTCTGATAAATATTCTTGTTGTTTTACCCTCTGT
>CAZPXI010000162.1:3807-6182 GCA_964590715.1 uncultured Desulfobulbus sp. | reverse complement strand
TTTGCCGGAGAATATGAATCAACCCAACGCTCCTACACCTCCCTGACCTATGCCTTTCTGATCGCTCTGCTGCTTATCTACCTGATTCTTGCCACCCAGTTCAGCTCATACCTGCAGCCGCTGATCATTATTTCGGCAGTGATCTTTGCCCTGATCGGAGTTATCTTCGGCACATTTCTCTCACGAAGCCTCTTTACTATTAACTCGTTCATGGCTATTGTCGGGGTAACCGGGGTGGTGGTCAACGACTCGCTGGTGCTGATCGAATTTATCAACAAATCCTTTCAGCAGGGACTCTCACGGCGGGAAGCCATTGTCCGGGGAACAAATATCAGACTGCGGCCGATCATCCTGACGACCATGACCACGACTCTGGGCCTGTTGCCGATGGCCATCGGCATCCCCGAATATTCACTGGTCTGGGGCACAATGGCCATGACCTTTGTTACCGGTCTCTGTACGGCAACCTTTTTAACCATCGTTCTTGTCCCGGTGGAATGGGATCTTCTCATGGCCGCAAAAGGGCGAAAAAAACACAATACGAATCCGGCCGGTTCTCGCCCGACACGAATTCTAATTGAACGAACATCTTCCTTGCATGGAAAAAATGAATGACAGACATAACCAGAAAATTTCCAGCCCACGAGTATCCCGATGACGTGGCCATACTGCACCAGGACGAAAAGACCATTCTCCTGGTAGGCACGGCCCATATTTCCAGACAGTCAGCCGACCTGGTCGAGCAGGTCATCAATGATGAACAACCCGATACCGTCTGTATTGAACTGGATGACAAACGATATGAAGCGCTCTCCAAACAGAAACGATGGGAGAACCTGGACCTCAAACAGGTCATCCGCAGGAAACAACTCTCCACCCTACTGGTCAACCTGATTCTCTCTTCCTACCAGAAAAAACTCGGCACCCAGTTGGGCGTGATGCCGGGAACCGAACTGCTGCGGGCGGCGCAGGTTGCAGAAAAAAACAATATCACGGTTGCACTCTGTGACCGTGAAGTCCGGGTCACCCTGCGCAGGGCCTGGCATGCCACCTCGCTCTTTAAAAAGGGGTATCTGGTGGCAACCCTTTTTGCCTCGTTGTTTGACAACACCGAACTGGACGAGGAAAAACTTGCCGAACTGCGCAACAAAGACGTGTTATCCGAGCTTATGAATGAGATGGGTGAGGCCCTGCCCGCCACCAAGGAAGTGCTCATTGATGAACGGGACATCTACATGGCGGAAAAAATCAAGGCCGCTCCCGGAAAACGCATCGTCGCCGTGGTCGGCGCCGGCCACATGGAAGGAATCAAGCGGGTTATTGACCAGGACAACCAAAACAGGATCTCTGCAATCGACACCATTCCGCCGGTTTCCAGAGCCTGGAAGATTATCGGCTGGTCCATCCCCGCCGCCATCCTGCTTTCCATTGCAGCGATTGGTTTCCGCCAGGGGGCCGGAGAGGCCGGGGCAAACGCCCTGTACTGGGTACTGGCCAACGGCATTCCATCGGCCATTGGTGCCGTATTCGCCCTTGCCCATCCCGCCACCATATTCTCCGCCTTTGCCGCCGCCCCGATTACCAGCCTGACCCCGGTTATCGGCGCCGGGTATGTCTGCGCCTTTGTCCAGGTAATGGCCCGGCCGCCCATGGTCAAAGAGTTTGAAAGCGTGGGCAGTGATATCGGCCGCCTGCGCGGCTGGTGGCAGAACAAGCTCCTGCGCATCTTCCTGGTCTTTATCATGACCGGAATTGGTTCCAGCATCGGGACCTGGGTCGGCGGCTATCGCATTTTCACCAACCTGTTTCAATCCTGAGGGACTCGTAAAAAGTCAAAACCGCCATTTGCCCAGTACGGAATTACAAGATGATTCGACCTCTCCGCCGTCGGTTTCGTGTCTTTTTACGACACCGACAATCCTGACCGGCATGGCCGGACCTTTTTTAAAGGTTGCGACAACAGAAACGACAATTAACTGCAATCACTGTAATTTGTAGAAGATTTTTAAATATAAACAAGAACGACGATACAACAAAACATGGACGAACAAGAAGAGATAACGACAAAAACAGTATTGACCGGCAAAGAGAAAAAATATCTGCGGGGACTGGGCCATCACCTGGATGCAAAGGCCCATGTAGGACGGGAAGGACTGACACCGGCAGTGCTCAAATCAACCAAAACGGTCCTGAAGGTTCATGAACTGGTCAAGGTGAAACTCGGCCAGAACTGTCCGGTCGGCAAGAAAGAGGCAGCTGAACAACTGGCCCTGGAAACCGGATCCGCTCTTGTCCAGCTGATCGGAAAAACCGTGATCCTCTACCGCCCCAACAAAGACCTGCCAAAAGATCAAAGAATAACCCTCTGATCCTTT
>CAZPXI010000162.1:0-3707 GCA_964590715.1 uncultured Desulfobulbus sp. | reverse complement strand
CCGACAACTGCCCCGGATTTTTTTTCCGGTCCTGCTCCCGGGGGCAGGACCGGAAAAAAAAATCCGGGGCGAGCGGTGCCCTCTCAAGCCCTCCTTTTCCGCAGGGCCATGACCGCAAGCAGGAGGATCATCATAAAGACTCCGGCAAAATACACCCGGGGCGAGACCGTGTTTGAGACCAGACTGTTTCCCATAAAAGAATAGAGCAGGAGGCTGGGTAAAAGACCAATGCAGGTTGCCTTCATGAAATTTTTCCAGGACACCCCTGCACCGGCGGCTGCCGCATTGATCAGGGTAAACGGAAATATGGTAACAAGCTGCAGGCTCATGACGATGACATAGCCATGCCGCTGAATGGCATCTTTTATCCGGGCGCCCTTGCGGCTGTTTCCCCATGCATCTTCAATGGAAAGGGCCTTAACCAGCATATAGGCGATATTGGCGTTGATGAGGCATCCGATGTAGGAAAGAAAAAAGCCCTTGATCGGACCAAAGGCGGCGGACCCGGTCACGACAACCAGAGTAAGCGGTGAAAAAAGGGGCAGTACCGCGACCATGAGCAGGTAGGTCAACACGCCGGAAATCCCCATGACATTCAGGGTGAGCTTTAGATAAATCCAGTCCTTCAGGGGGTAGGGATCCAGCACCTGGAAGACCAGCAGAGCACCCAGAAATATAATCAAGCCAAAAATCCCCAGGCTTATGCCCCTCTTGATCCGGGAGTTGCTTTTTGCAAGTCCATGATACCACCTGACGGATTGATGAGCAAACCTCAAACTTCGCTTCAAATGAATGTGTATTGTCATGACAGCGCTATATAGTCCACCAATGAGTGAAAGTTAATGAAAAAAAACCGGACTGTATGCCCCGGTTCCTGATTATACTATGAAACCATGGCCGGTAATTGGTTTTTTCTCTATTTGCCTTTCCACTTATTTTTTCATACTATTACCCTCAAAGAGTGCTCTTCCAGACGGATCTGATGCCGGTACCCTGCTTGAGGCACTCCTGCAATATAAAAACTCCACGCTCGCCCCGGCAATGCACCTGCGCCCCTTAAGGAGATTATTCCATGCCGATCAAACCGTCTATTGATGAACTGATACAGGAGAATGCCGTTTTAAGGGAACAGCTTGCCGCTGAGCGAGAGGTTATCGCCTCACTCAAATCAGCCCAAAAGGGACGGGATCTTGAACAGGAACGTTTTTACAGTCTGATGCAGGCGATGCCGGAAGGCGTTTATATTGTAAATCAGCAATACGGCATTGAGTACATCAACCCTGTTCTCAAAAAAGAGTTCGGTCCGGTCAACGGTAAAAAATGCTTCCACTATCTGCACTACCGGACAGCACCCTGCCTGGACTGTAAGAACAACGAGGTTTTTGCCGGTAAATCCATCCGCAGGGAGTGGAGTTCAAAGACAAACAACAAACACTATATCATTTTTGATTCACCACTGAAAAACACCAAAGGCGAGCTTGAAAAACTCGCAATTTTTCATGATGCCACGCCCATGCGACAGACAACGGAGGCACTGGAAAAAAGTCAACTGCTGCTGGACGGTATTATCAATAATTCCACAGCCGTTATTTGCGTCAAGGACACACAGGGCACCTATCTTATGGCCAACACGCGGTTTATTGACCTGTTCAACCATGGCCGCCTCAATGTAATGGGTAAAAACGACTTTGACTTTTTCCCCGAAGATCAGGCCCGTGCGCTTCAGACCAACGACCAAAAGATCCTGCTGAGCAAACAGACGCAGCAGTTTGAAGAAACCCTGCAACATGCCGACGGCAGCCACGTCTATGTCACAATAAAATTCCCCCTGGTTCATAGCGATGGCGCGGTCTATGCCGTAGCCGCAATATCGACGGATATAACCGACCGTAAACAGTTGGAGCTTGCCCTGCAGGAGAATAACGACTGGCTGACGACGCTGATCAATACTTCACCAGATATTATCTGCTTTAAAGATGGAGACGGGCGATGGCTCCAGGCAAATAAGACCTACTTACGCCTGTTTCAACTGACGGGCATTGATTATCGGGGAAAAACAGCTGCTGAACTGGCGCAGTACAGCGCCTTTTATGAAAACGCGTTTCAGGTCTGCATGGAGAGTGATAAAGAAACGTGGCTCAAGGGAGAACTGACGGAAAATGAAGAAAAAATACCACGGCGCAACGGGGACGATACAATTTTTAAGATTCTCAAAGTTCCCCTGTTTCACCCCGATGGTACCCGCAGGGGACTCGTTGTCCTGGGCCATGATATAACAGTGCGTCGCAGGCGGGAACAGCGGCTCCATCAGGAGATAGCCGCCCGCAGGCAGGCGACCGAAGTCATCCGTGAAAAACAGAAAGAAATGGAGGAGGCCAATATCGCCCTCCGGGTTTTATTGAATCAACAGAAGAAAGTGGGAGAGGATATACAGCAATCTATCCTGAGTCAGCTGGAAAAATCAGTGTTCCCCTATATACAGCTTCTCCGCCAGTGCCTGCTTGACGAACACGGAAATAAGTATCTCGACATCATAACCCGTCACCTGCAGTCGGTGGGGGAATCATTTATCAAAAAACTGAGTAATCCCGATCTCGGCCTCACCAGAAGAGAAGTCCTGGTGGCCGATCTGGTCAGACAGGGTAAAAGTACCAAAGAAATAGCCAAACTGCTTGGCCTGCAGCCCAGATCCGTTGAAGCATATCGCAACAAAATCAGAAAAAAATTGCATCTTAACAAAAAAAATATCTCACTAAAGCAGTACCTCTCCTCGACCTTCACCTCCGAAGATTAGAAACACACATCATTGAAAATCGTTGCAGGTCAAGGATGTTATCCATTTTCACCCTGACCAGCTCCCATTGCTTCCAAGTCACACCATAGTATTTTTGACTATGGTTAAATGTTGTTTTCACTATGTTGACTTGATTTTCGGCATCACATATCCTTAAGCAAGGAAAAAATCCCAAATAGGATCATTTCCTTATTTTTGAATCATTGAACCGGGTTATCGGCCGATCCGTGCATGTTTTTCTACAATACAATGGATGGTCGGCTTCCGGATCGATGAGTTCCCGGCAATGCATGCGGCAATTTTTCCCCATGTATTGAAGAAAACACACAGCTGTTGAATACGAAACGATTAGAGGGAAAATGCTGAACATCAATGATGTAAAAATGAAACCAAAACTCATTACCGTCTTCCTGCTGGTAGGGATCATTCCGTTGCTTACCGTTGGCTGGTGGTCAAGTAAAGAGGCCGATGATGCGCTCATGCACGAGGCGTTTAATGAACTCGAAGCCCTGCGGAGTGCAAAAAAGAACCAAATAGAGGATTTCTTTAAGGAACGTTTCCAGGATATTAAAATTCTGTCAAAGAGTGCCGATACCCATACAATCATAAAAACCTTTCTTGAATATCATCATAATTACGAAGTTCAGGCCGAAGAACCGTACAAAATTTCAACACCGAGGTATGAACAGATCTGGAAGGAAGAGAGTGGTGATCTGGCCGGCTACATGACGCGTTATGGATATTACGACATTTTTATTATCTGCGCCAAACACGGTCATGTAATGTATACCGCTGCCAAAGAAGCGGACCTGGGCACCAACCTCAGCCACGGCCCTTATAAAAACAGCGGTCTGGCTAAGTTGTGGCAGCGGGTAATCGACACCCGCAAAGCCGTGTTTCAGGATTTTGCGCC
>CAZPXI010000161.1:0-6194 GCA_964590715.1 uncultured Desulfobulbus sp. | reverse complement strand
GCCGGAACATGAGGGTTTATCTGAAAATAGCCCTCGAAGATGGGATCTTTCGGCCTATTTTCATAACAGCGAAGCGGTGTCATCGTTGTGGCTGTGACCTTAAAGCCCGGAGTCTGCGCTTTGCTCCGCTTACCTGATCCAGTCATGCTGGTTACATGGGGAGTGAATTCTTCATGAGGTACATGATGGTTGGAACCGGTTGAGGCAGGTAAGCATACTTCTCTTGGCACCGGTGCAATTACCTGTTTTGAAATCTCTATGGCCTGGATCTGGTTTTCGGATTTTTGTGCTGGAGTCTGAACTTTGGGCCAAAACCTGGGTAAATATGCAATGGCTTGCAGCCCGGGCATGGGCAACACTAAAAAAATAAACGCCGGACAACCGTCTTAAGAGCCCGGCAAACCGGTCCGGGAAGCTATTTCCTGCTTTTTTCTTTTGGGGCTTGGCTTGCGATGTTCAGGCTCTTCAGGATGATAAGGGCGGTCCGCAGCTGATTGTCCCGGGCAAGCCGCTGCTTGATTTTCTGTTGATCTTTATTGATCTGCTTGGGCTTGTTTCGGGCATCGACTTTTATGGTGTCGCCGTTGGTCAGGTGTTTGGGAAGATCTTTTTCCCTGATGTTCCATAGTTTTTTCTTGTCTGTTGCCACTCTGGCCGGTTCCTGGAAGGGGACAATCATATCCGGAGTAATGCCGGTTTCCTGGATGGAATCACCGCTTGGTGTGTAATAGCGGGCCGTGGTCAGGCGGATTCCGGCCCCGTTGGGCATGGGGATGATGGTCTGGACCGAGCCTTTGCCGAAGGTTTCGGTGCCCAGAACAATAGCCCGACCATGATCCTGCAGGGCCCCGGCAACGATTTCCGAGGCGCTGGCTGAACCGCCGTTGACCAGGACCACCATGGGAAAGGTGAATGCATCACTGTTGCGATGGGCCTCAAAGATCATGTCCTGGTCCGGATTGCGGCCCCGGGTAGAAACAATGACCCCTTCATCAAGAAAGATGTCCGATACCTTGACGGCCTGATCGAGAAGCCCGCCCGGGTTGTTGCGCAGGTCAAGGACGACTCCGGCCAGCGGTTGTTTCTTCAACTCCTTGTTCAAGACTTTGCGTACATCTCTGGTGGTAGTTGCCTGGAAGTTGGTGATCCGTACATAGAGCAGTCCGGGGCCAAGTTCCATGGATTTTACCGAATGCAGGGGGATAACATCACGAACCAGGGTGAAATCTTTGAGTTCCTGCATGCCTGGACGATGAATGGTAATTATAACCTCGGTGCCCTTTTTACCCCGTAGTTTCTTCACAGCTTCCATCAGGCCGAGATCCTTGGTGGATTCTCCGTCTATGCGAATGATTTGATCTCCGGCTTCAATGCCCTGCTGAAAAGCAGGGGTCCCTTCAATGGGGGACACGGCGGTCAGGATGCCGTCCCGGATGGTAATCTCAACCCCGATTCCGCTGAAGCTGCCCTTGGTTTCCTCCTGCAGTTCTTTAAAGTCATCGGGTGGCAGGTAGGAAGAGTGGGGATCCAGCGAGGTCAACATGCCGTTGATTGCCCCGATCATGACTGCGTTGGTGTCAATCTTGTCGACGTAGTGCTGCTGCAGCAAGGTAAGAACATTGGCAAAGGTTTCGAGATCTTTATATGTCTGCTGTTGCTCATCAAGATCTTCTGCGTGCAGGGAAAACGGGAGCGTGCAAAAGAGGACAAAAAGGATAAATGAAAGCTTTTTCATGGGCTGTCTTTGAAGGAGGAGTGTACGCATATCTATATGAACAGAGTAAAAAGAGTGCCGGTTGGCAGAGGTAAATTTCAGTATTTTTATTGAGCGCCAGTACTTTTGCTGTTTACAGACAACAATTACCGGTATTATAGCAGGTTATACGGGGATTGAACAGTTTTAAATCAAGCGGTTCAGGGCGACTTTATTCCGACGGTGCACTTCCCTGTCTGATCTGAAGAGCATTTTCGGGCATGGTCGGGATAGCAGGCAGGGGAAGCGGTATCTGCTTCGGGTAGCAGTTCGGCTGCAGCCAGGGCAGGGGATCAAGCGGTTCACCCCCATGGCGTATTTCGAAATATAACCCCTTGGAAAACAGGGTGGCGATATCACCTGTTGTTCCTATCTGTTCACGGATCCGTACCTGGTCGCCCTCCTTGACCAGAATTGTGTCGAGCCGGGCTGTAATTGTGTAGTATTGCAGGCCGTGATCAAGAATGACCATGTTGCCGTAGCCCTGTTTGTAGCCTGCAAAAATAACTTTGCCCCCGTAAATGGAGTAAACCGGCTCATCCTCGGCCGTTTCAATGGTTATGCCGTTACTGGGCCCGTTGTCCTGCGGGTCGCCGAAATGAACGGTCAGGCTGCCGATAGCAGGTCCGGCCATCTTACCCTTGTTGAGAACAAAGCCGCGAACCAGATTCTCCTCTTTCTGTTTAAGTTCGGTCAGGGTTTTGGTCAGGGCAAGTTCAGCCCGCTGCATCTCCCGGACAGCCTGTTCATACAGGCCTTTTTTACTTCTGATTTTGGTCAGCAGTTGATTTTTTTCGTTTCGGATGTCATCCAGGGCCTGTTTTTCTTTTCCGGCCTGGCGGATAAAGCCTTCCAGCAGGTTTTTCTCAAGTTCCTGGGCCTTTTTTGCCTGCCGGAGCTGGGCGATGGTGTCGCGGTACATGTCGATGACCGACTGATCATATTCCAGCAGCCGCTTGAACGAGTCATTGAAGAGCATGAGATCAGGAAGGCTTTTGTTGGAAAACGTTATATTCAAAACGCCGGTTTTTCCCATCAGGTAGAAGGAACGCAGCCGCTTTTCAAGATGGTGGCGGACGTTTTCTTTAACGCGTTCAGCCTGCTGTTGATCCTGTTCCTTGATGGCCAGAAGCTCTTTCTGGGATTGCAATCGTTTGTGCAGGGTGGCCAGTTTCTGTTTCTGCTTAGCCAGCTTGTCGTCGATCTGTTTGAGTTCATCAAGAAGGCCGACTTCCTGTTCACCGCTTTTTCGTATCTTGTCCAGGTGAATCCGGATTTCCTGGCGCAGTTTACCGATATTGATTTTATGGCGTTGAATGGGCGCGGCTTGATCCTGGTCTGCAGCATGGGAAGATCCAGAAAACGGAATTGCCAGAGCGGGCAGGAGAAGGCAGTATAAAAAAATATGCCGGGAAAACGGCCTGGTACTCATACCTGTACAATTTTTCTGGTGGAAGAAAAACTGCCTGCGGCACAGAGCAGGGTGGAGAGCCCGATAATTGCAACGACGATCGGCAGCGGAAAAAAGGTAAAGGGAAATATGCTGAACAGGGCGGAGCCGGTAAACTGCAGTTTTATCCAGTTGAATAAAACATAGAGTGCCGCCAGACCGCAGGCTGAGCCCATTAACCCCTGGAGGCCGCCTTCAAGAAAATAGGGCATGCGGATATAAGTACCCGAGGCTCCAAGCAGTCGAAGCAGTTCCAGTTCTTCCGCCCTTGAAACCAGGGTCAGGCGGATGGTATGGGCCACGGTGAAGGTGGTCGTCATGATCAGCAGGGTTCCGGAAAGGATAACGACAATTCGCATGAGCTGAACAAAGGAATAAAAACGTTCAATCCACTCACGTCCATACTGGACTTTGAGTACGCCGGGCAGGGTCTGAAGGTAATCGGAAAAACGCTTGATTCGGGTCAGAGAGTCCAGCGACCGGACCGGATAGACCTCAATCGACGGCGGCAGAAAGTCTTCAGGCATGTCGGTCAGGACGTCACGATCGGTATCCAGTTGTTTCTGGAAGCGATGGTAGGCCTCTTTACTGCTGACAAAAACAATTTTGTCGACCGCGTCGAATTTGAGGATTTTCCGGCGGTATTCCTCCTGCAGAGCAGGAACCGGTTCTTCATCCAGGTAGGCGATCAGGCGGAGATCATCACCGAACTGTTTACCGATATTGAGCAGATTTGTGTAGATAAGAGAGAAAAAGGCAAAGATCAATACCGACAGGGTGATGGTCACCAGGGTCAGGAACTGGGAACTCCAGGTCCGAAACAGGTTGCGGATGGTCTGGCCCAGAACGGCAAAGAAAAAGCTCATGCTTCTTCTCCTTTTGATCCGTGCTCTTCCCTCGTGTCGATAATTTGTCCGTCTTTGAGTTCAAGAACCCGGTGGTCGGAGTCGGCAAAGATGCTTGGATCATGGGTGGCAATCAGGATGGTTGCCCCCCGGTGCAGCTGTTCATTAAAGAGCTCCATGACCCGGCCGGTGGTCTCGGCGTCCAGGTTGCCTGTGGGTTCATCGGCCAGGATAAGGTCTGGATTATTGGCCAGGGCACGGGCTATGGAAACCCGCTGCTGCTCGCCTCGTGAAAGGTCGGCCGTCTTGGCATGGGCCTTTGATTTCAGGCCGAGCTGATCCAGCAGGGTTTTGGTCTGCCTGCGGATAAACGATTTTTTTTGATAGGTGACCTCCATGGCCAGGGCGATGTTGCGGGCCACCGTCCGTTCGGGCAGCAGTTTGAAATCCTGATAGGCCATACCGATTCTACGGCGCAGCTGCTGGACTTTATGGCGGGAAAGTTTGCCCAGATCCAGGCCGTCGATCTCGACCAGCCCCTTATCCGGTTGTTCAATTTTGCAGAGCAGTCGGAGGAGGGTGGTTTTGCCGGCACCACTCTTTCCGGTCAGAAAGAGCATCTCGCCCCTGGCAACGCTCAGAGAGACTTCGGTCAGGGCCTCAACATCCGGTGGATAGAACTTGCCGACCTTGATCAACTCGACCATTACCCGGTTTTTTCGGCTCGTCTGGGTCATGGATGTCGTTTATGCAAAGATATGGTCGAAGATGGCAAAGGACTGTTGGATAACCTTGGAATTTTCAGGGAGCTGCAAATAGGAAGCTCCGCTGAGTTCCTGGTTGATCAGTTCATCACTTGAAGAAATAATACCAGCAAGGGGCATATCCGCAGCCTCGGCAACCGCCTCGTCGATTTTTTCCTGCAGGGCTGGTGGAATCGGGTCGGGTGCCCGATTGACAATGAGGTGCCGTTCTTTGACGTCAAGCTGCAGCGGACCGGTAATGTCGGCAATCCTGCGGGCGGTGAGAATTCCCCGGGCCGATGGATCCGAGATGATCAGCAGATAATCGATCGTGCTCAGGTTCATCCGGCTCAAATGCTCCATGCCCGCCTCATTATCGACAATGATATACTTGTAATTTTCCGCAAGTTTATCCATGGTCATGGCCAGATACTGGTTGGCTGCACAGTAGCAACCCGGGCCGTCGGGCTGGCCCATGACCATCAAGTCAAAGCCGGACTCCTCGATCAGGGACTGGTGTATTTTCATCTCCATAAACTGATCACGGCTCATCCCCGACGGGATATCACCCTTGATTTCCTTGCGGATTTCACCAAGTGTAGCTGTGATGTCGAGCTCCAGCAGTTCATTGAGATTGGCATTGGCGTCGGCATCAACGGCCAGTACCGGTGTCATTTTGCGGTGAATAAGATAGTTGAGGAGCAGGGCGGAGGTTGTTGTTTTTCCGGTGCCGCCCTTGCCGGCCATGGCGATTACTTTGGTCATCGTTGCCATCCTCCTAAAATATTTAATTCAGGATGTTAAGGGGCTCGCTCAAAAATAACTTAGTAGAGATGAAGTGTAATGTGGACATGTAGAGAAGTGATCTGATTGCATAATTGAAGATCGCTTTTCTAAATGTTCAGAGTGCACCTCAGAATGCGAAGTTCTTTTTGAGCGAGCCCTAAGATAAAAATGGTAACTGTTCAGGAACACACCTAAACCATTACGGCCGGTGGTGTTACCAAATAAATGTACTCTCCTGAATAATTACAAAAAATAAAAAAAATCTGTAAACCTGTTCTATTTACTCTAAAAAATACAGTTTTCCAAGGGAAACCGTCAGGCTGGAGAACGAGGCGACGTGGGTTCAAGTACATTTCTACTGGACGAGCGGAAGGTTGTGCCTTAAAGTCTCCGAGGTCCATCCATCTTGTCCGTAAAAGAGGAAAAAGAATGATCTATAAAGCCGTCCTGTTCGATCTTGATGGAACGTTGCTTGATACCCTGGAAGATCTGGCAGATTCCGCCAATCATGCACTTGCTGAAATGGGGATGCCGGTGCATCCTGTTGATGCCTACAGGTATTTTGTCGGTGACGGCATGATGACCCTGATTGAGCGTATTGTCCCTGATGACAGACG
>CAZPXI010000160.1:0-6214 GCA_964590715.1 uncultured Desulfobulbus sp. | reverse complement strand
CATACGGTCCGCATTGTTGATTTGAAAGCAGATCCGGACGGTCTTGAGGTGGAACTGTCCGACTTACGACCGGATGTGGTCGGAATCACCGGCGTGACCTGTGAGGCAAATACCATGCTGAACATTGCCGCCCAGGTCAAAGAGAGCTGCCGGGCAACTGTCGTGGTTGGCGGTATCCACGCAAGCAGTGATCCTGAATTCTTCAACCGGCCTGTCGTCGATTATATTGTGGTGGGTATCGGCAAGAAAAGTTTTGCCGGCCTGGTGGCAGCCCTGGAGGAGGGAACCGAACAAGAGGAAATTCCGCCCGGCGTGCTTCGAACCCGGCCCGGCAGTCAGCTTGACCGACCGGCCATCCGTGCCGGAACTGACGATCTGGTCATGGACAATCCGCCCGCCTATCAGCTGGTCAGCCGCTATCGCTCACATTATATTCTTGAAAAACTGGGCATAAACATGGGCTTTGTCGCCTCGGCCTACGGGTGTCCCCATCGCTGTTCTTTCTGCTCTATCAAGGGACAGACCGGCGGCTCCTATTTGACAAAATCCATTGATGCCGTTATCAGAGACATTCAACTGCTGCCGGATGTGCCGGTAATCCGCCTTGTTGATGCCAACACCTTCGGCAATCCGCAACGGGCAATGCAGCTTTGCCGGGCTATCGGGGAGGCTGGAATTAAAAAACAGTATCTGGCCGATATCCGCTCCGATACCGTGGTTCGACATCCGGAAATGCTGCAGGCCTGGAAAGAGATCGGGCTGCGGGCTGTTATCATCGGTTTTGAAGAGGTGAGCGACAGCAGTCTGGCTGCCATGAATAAGGCCAATCAGGTGGCAATGAACACCGAAGCTATACGAATATTGCATGATATCGGCATCACCATTGTGGGAGACTTTATTCTTTCTCCTGATTATGATGAGCCGGATTTTGATCGGTTGAGCAGGTATCTGTCGGAAACACGGATTGATCTGCCGATGGTTACAGTGATGACTCCGCTGCCCGGAACAGCGCTTTATCACGAGCAGCTGCACCGGATTACCAATCATAACCTTGATTATTACACCCTGACCAATGCCGTGGTCCCGACCCGGCTGGACGAGAAGAAATTTTATACACTCTACGCTGAAGTTCTGGCAGACAGCCATGACAACGCACAACTATAGTCAATGCAAGCATATATTACAGATGTATCCGATTTTTTGCCGGGCAAACCGGTTGCCAATAATGAGCTGGATCTGTATCTCGGATCCGTGGACCGGGTCTCGGCCAGGACCCGGCAGATAATTCTTGCGGGCAACGGGATAGAGAGCAGGCATTATGCCATTGATCCGGCTACCGGTGGCCTGACCCATACCAATGCCCAGCTTGCGGCCGAGGCTGTGGGCAAACTTACGGAAAAGAACGAACGGATCGCGGAAAAAATTCAGTGCCTCTGCTGCGGTACTTCTTCTCCGGATCAGTTGATGCCCGGCCATGCCGCCATGGTACAGGGGGAACTGGGCATCGGCCCGTGCGAGATTGTCAGCACGGCCGGGGTCTGTGTCACCGGTGTAACGGCGTTGAAATACGGGGCCATGTCGGTGGCGCTTGGCCAGACGACCAATGCGGTTGCCACCGGATCCGAACTGGCCTCAACCTTTATCCGGACGGATTTTTTTGAAGCCATGGGCGGCGGTGCAAAGCGGATGGAACAGGGAAAAAAACATCCCGCCTTTTCCTTTGAAGAACAGTTTCTGCGCTGGATGCTCTCCGACGGGGCCGGGGCCGTGCTCATAAAAAGAGAACCAGCTGCAGACCGACTCAGTCTGCGAATCGACTGGATTGAAATTCTTTCCCACGCCCACCGCCTGGAAGCCTGTATGTATGCCGGTGCGGTAAAACAGGCGGATGGAAGCCTTACGGGCTGGCGCGAGTGTGCGCGGAACGGGGCATCGGTGAAAGAGGGGGTGTTCACCATAAAACAGGATGCCCGCCTGTTGAATCGGGAGGTGACCAGGGCGCTGGTCGGCCGAAGTCTGCCGTCGATTATCAGCAAACATGGGCTCAAAGGGGAGGATATAGGCTGGTTTTTACCCCATTACTCTTCGGAATACTTCAGAGATGCCCTTGCCGGGCAATTACAGGAAATTGATTTTGCTATTCCGCAGGATCGCTGGTTCACCAATCTTGCAACCAGGGGCAATACCGGATCCGCCTCATTCTATATCATGCTGTCGGAACTTTTTTCGTCCGGCAGATTGAACAAAGGGGAGCGGATTCTCGGGTTTATCCCGGAAAGCGGCAGGTTCTCCGTTGCCTATGTCCTGCTGACGGTTGTGTAATCAAGTTCCCGGCGCAGTCCCGTAAATGTCTTGATACGGGAGCTTTGTCCCCAGGGTTCCAGGTGCGATCCCTTATGCCGCCTGATTGCTTTTTAGATACTCGGCAAGGGTTGACAGGGATTGCAAAACCTCCCGGCTGGTATTTTCCGAGTCCATCCGGACCCCGTATTCCTGCTGGATCGTGACCGCGATTTCCAAGGCATCCAGAGAGTCGGTTCCCAGGGGAGAATCCGGGCCGATCAGGGGATCATCGGGGTGCATCTTTTCCGGCTTTACTTCCTGCAGGTTACATGTTGTGATGATGAGTTGCAGTAACTCCTGTTCCAATGGATTCATTATCAAAAAGAAGGCAACGTGTACGATTTATATCTATTATCAAGGGGCCTATCGGCCCGAAAGGTCACTGTGGAATTGCTCTATTGTTGATCCGGCAGGAGGGTTATAGCCGATTTCCTGCCAGTTTCCAGGAAATAATCATGGTGATCAGGAAAAAGATGCTCAGGCGAGCAAGGTCATCGAAGGTGTCGGCAAGTGATGCCCCGCGTATCAGCAGATCCTGCAGGGCTGTCAGGCCCCAATTGAGTGGTGAGATGATGCTGATATCCTGCATGATCCGGGGCATGGCATAGACGGGAACCATCACCCCGCCGATAGCGGCTGCGGTCACAATCGAGGTTGCGCCCAGGGTGGAGGCCTGTTCGTAGGTATTACAGGCCATGCCCAGAACTATTCCGTATCCGCAGGCGGCTAGGCTTGCAAACAACACAACGAGCCCCGCCCCCACAGGGTTTGCGCCAACGGTGAACGGGGGCAGTCCGATAAACGGGAACAGGAATGAGCCGATCAGGCCGATCAGCAGGAACTGGCACAGGCAGACCCCGATATAGGCCAGTATTTTCCCGGTGAAGAGCACCCGCGGGGAAACCGGCAGGGACGACAAACGTGTCCAGATACCGGACTTGCGTTCCTGCAGGATTGACCCGGCAATGGGGATGGCGGTAAAAAACATACCGAATAAGGCCCAGGACGGTACATTCTGCTGGACCGGATTGTATTCTTCTTTCCGGCTGCCGGTGTTTCCAGCTTCTTTGAGGGTGAGCAGGGGGGAGCCGAGTAGAGCGGTGAGGTCTGAGGCCGGTAAGGGCGAAAATTCCCGGGATATTTTCAGCCTGGCCATTGCATCGTTGAGTATCCCTTCCAGGAGCCTGATCTCGGTTTGTACCGATACCGCCTGCAATGCCATCTGCAGTTGGGCCGTGATCCCCGAACGTAGTCCGGCCATAATTGCAGGATCAAAAAATACCTGTACTGCGGTCAATGATGTTTTTTTTTGCCCTTGACCGCCGCCTTTTTGCATACGTTGTTTTGCCCGGGCATGGAATGCGGCTGAAGAGCCTTGAGGGAGAACAACACCGACCCGGTATGCTCCGCCCTGCACTGCGGCCCGAAGATCTGCTGTCGTTTTGCCGCTCCCCTTGTCCCAGACAATAATTTCAAGGTTTCCTTTTGACAACTGTAGCTGCAGGGTATGGCCAAGGTCGCCGGCGTCCAGATTGAGAAACAGCATTTTTGTTTTTGCCTGGCCGGTCAGTTCCATTACATTTTCCTGCACCAGGGTAATCACCACCACCAGGATAGCAGGCATGAGAAACAGAATGATCAAACCGGCTCGATCCCGGCGCAGCAGCAGGATTTCTTTGGCGGCAGCAGTAAATAGCTTTCTCATAGCGGCAGGATTGGAAGTGAGGAGTGTTTACGCATCACGAAGCTGCTTTCCCGTCAGCAGGAGGAAAAGAGCCTCAAGGTCAGGGCTGTCATTCTGCTCAAGTAACTGCCCGGGAGTCCCTTCCGTGATTAATTGTCCGCTGTCGATGATGCCGACCCGGCTGCATAACTTTTGAGCCTCTTCCATGTAGTGGGTGGTGTACAGGATTGTGGTTCCGTTTTGATTGAGCTGCAGAAGTTGTTTATGGATCAAATTTCTGGACTGGGCATCAATACCGACCGTCGGCTCATCGAGAAAGAGAATTTGTGGATCATTGAGCAGGCCTGCGGCCAGATTCAACCGGCGTTTCATCCCTCCGGAAAAGGTGTCAACCCGGTGATTTATATGTTCCCCGAGGGCGGAAAACTCAATACACTCTGCAATCCGGTTTTGCAGCTGTCTGCCGCCCAGACCGTAGAGCTTTCCGAAGAACGCAAGATTTTCACGGGTGGTCAGTTTATCATACAGGGCAATATCCTGCGGCACCAGTCCGATAGCCTGTTTGATTTTTTTTGGGTGTTGTTCAAGGTCCATCTCCAGAATGGTGACCCTTCCACTGTTCGGGGTACACAGCCCGCTGAGGATGGAGATGATCGTCGTTTTTCCGGCCCCGTTTGGACCAAGCAGTCCATAGAATTCACCTTTACGTACCGATAGACTGCAATCGTTTAAAGCCGGGATGGCTGTTTTGTTATAGCGGTGCACCAGAGATTCGGCCCTGATGGCATAAGGGTGATTTTTTTTGGGAGAAGAGGTGTGGCCGTTCATTGTTATCCCTGTAATCCGGTCCTGCCCTGCTGGGTTACCCAACGGTTCAACTTGGTAAAGACTTGTTCTTCCCGGCTTGCACATGCACGAATTATCTCCGCCATGGCAGGGTAGGTATCATCCGTTCGGGCCCGATTTTTACAGATCCGGGCTGCCATAACCCCGAACCGTCGCCATGTATCTCCTGATTCGGTCAGCAGGGCTGCGCAGTCACGTAAGGTATTATCCTGTAACTTGTCACTACTTTCCAAAAGAAAAGCGGCATACATGTACCGGAATCCGCCGCCTCCGGTGCCGATTTCTTCCTGCATGCGGACAACATGGCCCAGGTGGAGATCTGCGCGTTCCCGCCCCAAACGCCGGGGCCATTTTTCCAGCCGTCCGGCAAGAAACCGGATGCCGCGGACCCCGATCAGGGGAAAAGGACTGGAAAGCATCATCTTGCAGGCCGATCTTATGGAATCCGTGATAAGGGCATTGTAATCAAGCTGCTTCGGGACACCTCTCAGGTAGTACATCTTTCCCTTTGGCGCCAGCGCGCCGGAGGCGGACCTGGCCCTGGCAAGATCTTCTGCCGGGCAACGAACCGGGGCCGGAAAAACCGGATCACTGATCAGATAATCGTCACCTTCTTTGCCGTATACAACCAGATTGTGGGCATTGAAATGAAAGCGCAGGGCCCGGGGAAAATAGGGCAGCCAGAAAACACCGGTCTGTAACCCCACCGGAATATTTTGAATGAGAGCTTCATCAAGTTGCGCCATTGCCTGGTCAATAGTGCGAAATTTTTTTTGATACATACTGATACCGGGAATTTTCCCAAGCTGTTTCAGGATGTTTCCGGGCGCAGCACGGTAGGTGACCATCGGCAGACCGTTAATGCGGATAAAGGGAAGGTAACCGAAAAAAAGGCCGCTGCCGATGCCGAAGGCCATAGCCTCGGTGATCTCCAGCCCTTTCCAGGTCAGCAGGTTGGCTGCAACGCCGCTTTCGCAATGGGCGGACTGTCGGTGTGAAAAATCAATCACGCCGCTGCCCTGCCTGTTGACCGGCATTGTAAATCGGGGCCTTGAGTCTGCCGTTTTTGAGGTCATCCGTTGAGACCTGAAACAGATCCCCATATTTTTTCAGGGTGTTTGAGCCCAGCCGTTTGAAGAAAAAGGGAATAAGATGCAGCCGGACCCGCAGCCGTGACTGGTTGGTGTACCCGGCCAGAAGACCGATATTCATCTGGTTGGCAGTCATGTAATAGTGCAGACAGCTGACCCGGCCGGAATCGACGTCCTCTTTTGATACTTCAATTCGTTTTTCGATTTCCTGCCAGGCCTGACGGTTGACGATGTTGACCGGCTGCCAGCC